>NZ_JACJDO010000041.1:2913-29987 GCF_014163535.1 Pseudoalteromonas sp. SR45-4 | reverse complement strand
GTTCTAAGTTCTAAGTTCTAAGTTCTAAGTTCTAAGTTCTAAGTTCAATATTGTGCAACAGCTAAAACTTAAGTCTATAAAATTATATCCTGTATAGACACTTTAAAGTTCGCTGTATATAGTCGAGCTATGTATTACCTACCCTCAGTTATTATGACAATTATAAAAACAACCAGCCTTTTTTTATTTCTAACGCTCATAGGTTGCTCAGAGCAAGCTGCAGACACAACTAAACTTGAGAATTCCCAAGCACTTAGTATTAATAATATTAAGCAGCACATTAAAACACTCGCCTCAGACGAATTTGAAGGTCGTGGCCCCCTTACAGCCGGTGAAGTAAAAACGATTGGTTATTTAACTAAGCAATACCAAGCGTTTGGTTTAAGCGGTGCTTATAACGATAAGTACTTACAACCGGTGAAAATGGCAAAAGTAACTGCTGATCAAAATATGCAATTAACTATTGGTGAGCTCACTTTTAGTGCAGGTAAAGACTTTACTGCCCGTACCGAGCAGCTACAAAGCGTTATTGATGTGCGTAATTCTGACGTGGTATATGTAGGCTATGGTATTAATGCACCAGAATATAACTGGAACGATTATAAAAATCTTGATGTAACAGGCAAAACCGTGGTGGTGTTAGTTAACGATCCTGGCTTTGCAACTCAAGACGACAGCCTGTTTACCGGTAATGCTATGACCTACTACGGTCGTTGGACTTACAAGTATGAAGAAGCGGCTCGTCAAGGTGCTGCTGCCGTTCTTATAGTGCACGAAACTGCACCAGCAGCTTACCCGTGGAGCGTGGTAGAGAGCTCAAATACGGGTACTAAATATACGCTAATTGATGACACCAACAACACCTCAAAACTTCCCGTTATGGGATGGTTACACCTTGAGGCTACCGAGCGCTTATTTAATGCTGCAAACCTTAACTATCAGCAATTAAAACAACAGGCTTTAAATGCTGACTTTAAAGCGCTGCCGCTTAATGTAAAAGCCAACCTGGCTTTTAAAAATGAAGTATCGCATGCAAAATCGCATAACGTAGTAGCACAACTTACCGGTAGCGAGCTGCCAGACGAATACGTTGTAATTAGTGCGCATTGGGATCACTTTGGCACTAAACAAACAGATAGCGGGCCTAAAATTTATAATGGTGCGGTAGATAACGCATCAGGTACAGCCGCCACGCTCGAAATTGCCAGAGTAATGAGTAAAATACATCAACAAACGCCATTTAAACGCTCGATCATTTTTGCCAATTTTACCGCAGAAGAAACTGGCCTAATTGGCTCAGAAGAATTTGCATCTGGTGCGGTGATCCCAACTAAACAAATGGTTGGCTTATTAAATATTGATGGCATGAACGTACTTGACGCTACTGACTATGTTTTACAGTATGGTAAAGGGCTTTCTGAAATGGAAGATTACTTAGCTAAGGCCGCTAAGGCACAAGGTCGAACGGTAAAAATGGATCCTCGCCCGCAAAATGGTTTATTTTTTCGCTCTGATCACTTTTCGCTTTCTAAGCAAGGTGTGCCCAGTTTATTATTTATGAGCCTTGGTGATACCGACCCTGATTACATTACTCATAAGTACCACAAAGAAGCCGATGATTACTCTACCGACTGGTCGCTTGGTGGTGTAGAGCAAGATAGCCAACTGATCATTAATATAGCCACACAGCTGGCTAACAGCAACGATTGGCCAAAGTGGAAAGCAGAGTCTGACTTTAAAACAAAACGTGAGCAAGATAAGCGCTAGCAATTGCGTTTTAAACACACATAAAAAAGCAGCCAATTGGCTGCTTTTTAGTACGTATTATCATTATTTAGTTAGAAATGGGTAGCATTATTGAACTGCTGCAAACTCTTCTTTAGAAAGTTCACCATTACCATCTGCATCTAATTCATCAAATATTTGTGCAAGCTGCGGGTTTGCCTGCGCTTCTGTTTGGCTAATAACGCCGTCGCCATCTGTATCAAATGAGTCGAAGTCTACTGCTGCAAATGCCGCTGAAGATGATGCTAGTGCGATTAGTGCTAATGTCTTATGTAATGTTTTCATTGTGTTATCCTTAAGCTTAAAGCCTGTTTAATAAAAAATAATAAAGTGAAAATCCTTTTCAAAAATCCATATTCTGTAAATTAATGTGCTGAAAATTAATACTCAGCAAATTCTTCTTTAGAAAGCTCACCGTTGCCATCAACGTCAAGCTCTGCAAATTGCTCCATTAACTCAGCGGCAACCGACGCTTCGGCTTGGCTAATTGTGCCACTGCTATCTACATCAAGTGTTTCAAAGTCGGTGCCTGCAAATACTGCAGATGAAGACGCTAATGCCATTAAAACCAGTGTTGATTGTAACTTTTTCATAATTTAATCCTTCAAGTCTATGTAATATAAATGTATTAACTTTCCCATGAACACTTGAATTTCCTTATTATTCTTTATCAAAGGCTCCCTTGCCTATTTAGGTTGTCTTTGGCAACTCAGAATATTAATTGTGTTGTAGGGCTTGAGGCTTATGCCTTAGAAAATTCTTCTTTAGATAACTCACCATTTTGGTCAGTATCAAGCTCAGTAAATTTACTCATAAGCTCTGCATCTACCGACGCTTCTGCTTGGCTAATTGCACCATTACCATCTACATCGAGTGTGTCAAAATCTGTTGCTGCAAAAGCCGCTGATGAAGAAGCTAAAGCCATTAGTACCAGTGTTGATTTAAATGTTTTCATAATGTAATTCCTTCATTGGGTTATGATTTAAGCTGTTTAACTTTAATCTTGTTTTGCTCAATACAGCTTAGGTATTACAACTTCGGTGCCATGTTTTTAAATCACAATAAAAACAGTTACTTATACTTATTTAAGCCGTTTAAGGGTGTTTTATAATGATTTTTTGTTGCTTTTTAGCAACAGTTGTTTGATGTTAAATAATTAAAGCTTAAAAATCATAAGGTTAACTTTAATAAAAAAGACACAACACAGCGCAAATAAGCCACTACTGGCTGCTTTAAGTTGATTTTGTAATAAACCCACCATGAACAATTTACTTTTTATAAATTATTAAATAAAAAACAAACAATAAGGCATTGAAATTTAATAGCTTTTTATAATTAATTTTATTAATTCAGCATTTATGAAGTGTTTTAAAGTAAATGATACTTTTTGTCGCCATTTGGCGAATGCAGTGCACATTAGGATGTGATTAACAGTGAATTGAAACAAAAAACCGCTACATAATCTTAATGCAGCGGCTTTATTATTTTTACGAGAAGTGGAATTAGTTGTTATTTCCAGCCTTGTAACCAATTTTGTGCGTTTTTTAAATCTCGCCAACTAATTGGGTATTGGCTTTTTGAAATTATTGCCTCAGTAACGCACGCAATCACGTTGCTATCCTCATCGTACTCAACCTCTATAATAATAAAGTGTTTTTCTTTATTGATTGCAGGTACTGCAGTCCACTTACTATTAAGTAGCTTTTTAGGGTTTAGTTTATTCATAAAATTGCAAAGTCCAACCAAGCTGTAAATATGATAAGCCAATACGCGCTAACAATACGTTTAGCTCAACTATTACTGCACTATTAGCTTACCTTTATACATTTGCATTTGGCAGTGAAAGTCGTACTCACCTACTTTAAGCTCGGGTATTTTTAAGGTATTAGCATCGCCCATTACGAGGGTTTTACTTATATCAAGCTGTGGAAATATGACTGTTTCGCTACATGGTGCACTATCTTGGCGATCGAAGTTAAGTGTTAACTCTTTACCTGCAACAACTTTAATTTGCGCCGGCTGGTATATACCGTTATCAACCACTATAACTACCTTATTGTCGTTACTTTGCACTTGCTTTGGCTTAAAAAGCCAAAACCAGTACACAATCGCAATTATGAGTAATGCGCCTAATATATTAATCATCAACATAATTATTACTCCTAAATTAAAGGCTTTGGCTTATGATTTTGCTGGTTTAAAAAAGCGTAATCTATTGGCGTTACTAACAACCGTTAGCGATGATAGTGCCATAGCAGCCCCTGCTACTACTGGGTTAAGCAATAATCCAAAAAATGGATATAACAACCCAGCAGCAATTGGAATACCCGCCACATTATAAATAAAGGCACCAAATAGATTTTGCTTAATATTTAAAATGGTCGCGCTACTTACTGCAATTGCATCTGCAAGGCCGTGTAACGATCCGCGCATTAGGGTTATGTCGCCACTTTCTATGGCTATATCAGTGCCTGTGCCAATCGCAAAGCCAACATCGGCTTGTGCTAGTGCCGGTGCATCGTTAATGCCATCGCCCGTCATACCCACTATTTCGCCCTTTGCTTGGCGTTTTATAACTTCATTTACTTTGTCGTCAGGGAGTACTTCTGCAATAAAGTCCTTTATTCCTACTTTTTTAGCAACTGCTTGCGCTGTTGCTTGGTTATCACCTGTGAGCATGACTAAGTGAATGCCTTTATTTTGCAACCGCTTAATTGCTGCAGCTGAGTCTGCTTTAATAGGATCTGCTACAGCAATAATAGCCTGTAGCTGTTGATTAACTGCAAAATACATTGGGGTTTTTGCTTCACTTGCCAATGTTTGTGCCTGCTCGTACGCATCGTCAATTGCAACATGGTATTTATCCATTAAGGCCTTATTACCAAACAACAGCGTTTGTCCATCAAGTGTCCCTATTACTCCTTTACCGGTAAGTGCATCAAAGTCAGTTACTTTACTCAGCGTTAAGTTTAGCGCTTTAGCATAACTTATTATGGCCTCGGCTAATGGATGCTCTGAACTACTCTCTAGGCTAGCAACGTGCTGCATTACTGTGTTTTCATCGCTGTTATTAAAGGTAATAACATCGGTTACCGTTGGCGATCCTTGGGTAATGGTGCCAGTTTTATCTAAAATCATGGTGGTAATTTTAGAAGTTACTTGTAGTGCCTCACCGTTGCGGATCAGTATTCCCGACTCAGCAGCTTTACCTATGCCCACCATTACCGACATTGGCGTTGCTAAACCAAGCGCACACGGACAAGCAATAATAAGCACTGTAGTGACAGCAACTACCGCATAAGCAATTGCTGGCTCAGGGCCAAAGTTTAACCAGGCAAGCCCAGCAAGTATTGCTATTATCATTACCGTGGGAACAAAAATACCCGAAATAACATCTGCTAAACGACCAATTGACGGCTTTGAGTTTTGTGCCCGCTTTACCATATTAATAATATTGGCGAGTGTTGTTTCGCTGCCTATATGGGTCGCTTTGAATAATAATGTTCCGGTTTTATTAATACTACCAGCGACTACCGTATCGCCTATTTGTTTAGTAACCGGCATAGGTTCACCCGTTAGCATTGATTCGTCAACACTACTACTGCCTTCAAGCACTTCGCCATCTACTGATATTTTTTCGCCTGGGCGCACTCGTACCTGATCATTTTTTACTACGTCGCTAATATCAATATCGCGCTCTTGCCCGTCGCGAATAACACGTGCTGTTTTTGGTTGCAGCCCTATTAAACGCTTTATAGCCTCAGAGGTGCGCCCGCGTGCTTTTACTTCTAATGCTAGGCCTAAGCTTATTAAACCAATGATCATTGCTGAGGCTTCAAAGTACACATGCCTTGCCACCTCTGGTAGTAGGTTAGGGGTAATAACGACTACCATAGAATATAACCAAGCAGTACCGGTTCCCAGCGCTATAAGCGTATCCATATTGGCGGCATGGTTTTTAAATGCTTGCCATGCGCCATTGTAAAATTGCTTACCGGCTACGGCCATCACTGCCAACGTGGCTAAACCCACAATAAACCAAGCTATACGTTGAGTCGTGGTTATTACGTTCATATCGAAAATAAGCCCATAAAGCATTAATGGTGCACCTACGCCTAACGCTAATATCATATTGCGCATTAATTTTTTATAATGCGCGTCATCGGCTTTGGCTTTTTCATCGAGCGCATCTTGCTCTGAGTCATTACTCATGGGCTTTGCTTTATAGCCAATGTTTTCTACCGCTGCAATAAGCGCCGCTTCATCCGCTTGCCCTTCCACTTGTACGGTGCGTTGTGCAAAGTTCATTTCTACTCGCTGTGCACCCGATACTGTTTTTAGCGCTTTTTCTATTTTTGCTACGCAGCTGCCACAATTAGCCCCTTCAATAATAAAGTTTTGTGAGCTGCTGTTAATATTATTACTCATTACGCCTCCGGGTTATTTTTTTCAGTGCTAATGGGGTCAACAAATGACTCTATTAAACTACATATATCAGCGCTAGTTGCGCCATCGGGAGAACTTTGCCACTGCTTAACTGCCGCTTGCATTCGTGTGCGCAGCTTAAGTGTTTCTTGAAAAAGAGCTTCGGTTTCGGCTAAGCGTTTAACTATTAGTTTTCGTGTTAATGGGCATGGGCAGTTTCCTTGCTCCGACTCAGTAATAATGTGCTGAATATCTTTAACAGAAAAGCCCAACTGACGAGCATTGATTATAAACTTTAAACGCTGTTGATCAGTTTTTGTATATTCTTGATAACCGTTACTTACACTACGGACTGGTTTGAGCAACTGCATTCGCGTGTAATGGCGAATAGTGTCGGGTGTAACGCTCATTTTATTGGCAAGTTGTTTAACGTACATAGCTCCTCCGTGATAATTCATAGTTTAAAGCTAAATTCATACCTGTAGTGTAAACCTATGTGTCACACATAGGTCAACTTAAATACTTTAAAAACAACAAAGCCGAATAAATTAACTTTATCCGGCTTTATTGTAGTTAAATATATCTAGGGTAGTTACACGCTAAATGCATTTATAAATAATATTAATCTTCAATATTATCAAGCCCTTTGGTGCCATCTTTTGGTTTGAGCTTATGATGAATGGCTGCTTTAATTAACATATACCCACTAATCGGTGCGGTAATTAATAAAAATATAGTAATAAGTACTTCTTTAACACTCACGCCATGTTCGGTATTTGCAAAGTACACCATAGCGGCAGTTAAAATGTTCGCCATACCTAGGGTAGTTGCTTTAGTTGGGCCATGTAAGCGCATAAAAAAATCAGGCAGTTTAACTAAGCCTATTGAGCCAATTAAAATAAACACGCCACCTAGTAATAATAATATTGATACTATCCATTCACTGATCATTGCTATACCTTATTCGATTATATCGCCGCGAAGTAAATACTTACATAATGCTACTGTGCTTATAAAGCCAAGCATTGCAATTAATAAAGCCGCTTCAAAGTACAACCCCGTGCTCATACTTATACTGTATAAAATAATCAGCGCAATCACGTTTATATACATAGTATCGAGCGCTAAAATACGATCGGGAACCGATGGACCAATTACCAAACGCCATAAATTTAATAGTAGCGCTAATCCAATCATGCTAAATACAATTAATAATACGGTTTCTAACATTGAAATATCTCCTTTAAGGGAGCCTCATAACGCTCTTTTATTTGTTTAATAAGTGCTTGCTCGTCTTTAAGATCAAGTACATGAATAAGCAAATAACGCTGTTTTGGTTGCTCACCTTTATTAAGTGATTCTAAAATAGGATATACCTCAGCGCTCACAGTGCCAGGTGTGAGTGACACGCAGCTTGCCAAAATAGTAATCGGCATTTCATGGGTTAAATCTACGGGTACTTTAACAAATGCTGGGCGCATGTTTTTACTTGGCCCAAGTATTAATACAGCCACTTGTAAGTTGGCCACTATTATATCGTACAGTACAATAAAAACTTGTTTAAAGGCTAATCCGGGCCTTAAAATTAATGGCTGAGGATCGCGAAACGATATAGTAAATAACGGAATAACAATCGCAAATATAGCCGCTAATACCAAGTGCCCTGCAGACACACTATTATTTAATAACAGCCATACTATAAATAAAAATACACTACGAAATGGCGTAGGTAACAATCTAAAACGTGCTTTTAGTCGCATTAAACACCTCCTTTAAGCACGGCATTAATACCACCACTTATGTCGTGTAATTGGGTTGCGGCCTTTATGGTGTACTCACTAATAGCACCACCAAAAACAACTAGCATTACTGAGCAAATAAGTAACCCCACAATAGCAATTACTTGCAATGGATGCGCGTTTGGTGCGTCATTTGGCTCACTACCTGTGTACTTACCTTCCCAAAACAAACTAGTTCCGGCGCGTGCTAGTGCAATAATTAACACTAAACTGGTAATTAAGTAAGCAGGCCAAAATACAAGTGCATTTTCACTATTGAGTGTTGTTTTTAAAATCCAAATTTTGCCTACAAAGCCTGAAAATGGCGGCATGCCTATTACAGTTAATGCTGCAATAATAAATAACGTACCTAATAAAAACGGCTGTTTTACCACTCTACCTGCTACCAATCTGTCGCCAACTTTACCGCGTTGAATAGAAATTATATCGGCGAGTAAAAATAAAGCAGCACATACCAAAGTTGAGTGTACTAAATAATATAGCAAGGCCGCCGTAGCGTTTATGTTTTGTAACGACACTAAAGCCACCAAAGTACCCACCGACACCAGTACTAAATTGGCAGTGATCTTACGTAAATCCTGAGCGGCTAATACCCCTATGGCCCCTACAACTATCGTTGCAATTGCTAAGCCCCATAACCAAGTTTGCGCCATGTGTTCAAGTTCGCCAGCTTGCTCACCAAACATAACGGTATAAACGCGTAGCATGGCGTACACACCAACTTTGGTCATAATCGCAAATAGCGCAGCAACAACTGGGGCGGCACTTGAATAGGTATTTGGTAACCATAAATGTAGTGGCAACAACGCACTTTTTAAAGCAAATACTACTAATAACAATAGTCCACCGGCTTTAGCTAAATAAACATCGTCGCCAGTAAGTAAAGATATTTTTTGCGCCATATCGGCAATATTTAGCGTGCCTAGTACACCGTATAAAATACCTAAACCAATTAAAAACGCACTCGAACCTACTAAGTTTAAAATAACATAGTGCAATGCAGCTTTAGTTTTTTGCTTGCCACCACCGTGCATAAGCAAGGCATAAGAGGCAATAAGCAGCACTTCAAAAAATACAAATACGTTAAATAAATCGCCAGTTAAAAATGCACCATTTACACCTAAAATTAAAAAGTGAATTAGTGGATGAAAAAAACTGCCGTGTTCATCATCGCCTGCACATCCGTACAGCACAACCATTACGCCTAAAAATGAAGTAAGTGTTACCAACAAGCTAGAGAGCATATCTGCAACAAGTACAATACCAAATGGTGCTGACCAGTTACCTATTGCGTATACGTTAATACCTTCGTTGTGTACGGTTATCAGTAATAAAACACTCACTACAAATGTAATAATGGCCATTACGCCTGAAGCCAAACGACGGGCAAATAAGTTTTTACCACACGGTGGTAATAGTAAAATAATAGCTGCTAGCATAGGCAGCAATACAGGAAGCGATGTTAAATGCTGAATCATTTTTTCACCTTGTACTTACTTTTAACAAGGTGACCATCAACATGGTCATTACCTAAATCTGCACGGCCACGTATTGCTAATATAACCACAAAGGCGGTCATTGCAAAACCAATTACAATGGCTGTTAACACTAAAGCTTGCGGCAGTGGATCGGCGTAATCTGCACCTGTACCTAATACAACAGCTTTATTTGTGGTTAGTCGACCCGATGAAAATAAAAACAAGTTAACTGCGTAAGAAATCATAGTTAGACCAAGCACAACCGGAAAAGTACGTGCTCTTAGCAGTAAAAACACACCGCAACTAATTAATACACCCACGCACGACGCGTATAATAACTCCATTAAACATCACCTTCTTTTTGCTCTGCACTTGTGGTCATATCACCTAAGCTTGCTAATATCATCAATGTGGCACCCACTACGGTTAAGTACACACCAAGGTCAAATACAATGGCACTTGCTAACTCTGTTTTACCAATAAATGGAATGTCAAAATAGTCAAACCACGTGGTTAAAAATGGCTTATCAAAAAACCAGCTACCCACACCCGTGAACATAGCAATAGCGATACCCGAGGCAATAATTTTTCGGTAATTAACATCAAAGCGCTCACTGATCCAAGTAGAGCCATGTGCCATATACTGCAAAATAAAGGCAATAGAAGTAACAAGCCCGGCAATGAAGCCGCCGCCAGGTAAATTATGACCACGTAAGAAAATATACGCCGACACTAACAGTGCAAGCGGGAGTAAGCTTTGCGAAATACTGGCTAATAAAATAGGGTGGCGCTCGCGTGCCCATGAACGGCCATCACTGTCGGTTGCAGGCATAAACAATGGAATTCGCGATAAAAGCTTAAAAATCCCTAGTGCTGCAATACCTAATACAGTAATTTCGCCAAGCGTATCAAAGCCCCTAAAATCAACTAAAATAACGTTAACTACATTGGTACCGCCACCACCGGTTTTGGCATTGGCAATAAAAAAGTCAGAAATAGAATCAAGCGGACGAGTAAGCAAAGCGTAACAAATACTGGCTATAACCACGCCCACTGTCGAGGCAATACTTAAATCACGTAATATACGCAATGAGCTTGATTCTCTTGGGGTGCTTTGCGGTAAGAAAAACAATGCCAACATAAGTAGTATTATTGTTGCCACTTCTACCGTTAATTGCGTTAAGGCTAAGTCTGGTGCCGAAAAGCGGGTAAACACCACAGCTACCATTAATCCCACAATAGATACCATTAACAAAGCGACCATACGCGATCTATGGCTTATCACTGTGGCAATGGCACCTACAATTAACAAGCTAGCACCTATGCCGTTGTGTAAATCAACCGGTGTATTTGGCACACTTCCCGCTAATTTTTGCATTTCGAATAACGGCCAACCAGCAGCTAATAAAATAACGCCCAGCATAATAAATACATAGCGTTGCAGTGAGCCATTTTCTGTTTTGTTTATTTTATCTTGGCTCCAATCAATAACGCATTGTACTAAATGATCAAACATTTTTTTAGCGTTTAGCGGCGGTAACGACGCTTGAAATTGAAACAGGTGTTTACGGTTAACATAAATAAATAAGCCGCCAGCAACTGCCATGGCACTCATTAATAACGGTAAATTAAAGCCATGCCAAATGCTCAGCTGATACTCTGGCATTGCTTTGCCCAGTACTGCTAATGAGGCTGCCGATAAAATACCATCAACTACAAAGTGCGGAAACATGCCAACAAGTAAACACAACACCACTAATATTTCGATGGGTACGCGCATATAACGAGGCGGCTCGTGTGGCGTACGCGGTAAATCTATTGGGTCGCCATTAAAAAATACATCGTGGATAAAGCGCGCCGAATAAGCCACGGCAAATGCCCCCGCAATGGTTGCTAAAACCGGGATTAACCACGACATAGAGCCAAGTACTTGCTGATGCAGTGTTTCGGCAAAAAACATTTCTTTTGAAATAAAGCCATTAAGCAAAGGGACACCCGCCATTGCTGCAGCGGCAACCATAGCAAGCGTTGCTGTGTAGGGCATAAAGCGCCACATACCATTGAGTTTACGCATATCGCGCGTACCTGTTTCATGGTCAATAATACCAGTGGCCATAAACAGTGACGCTTTAAAGGTGGCGTGATTAATAATATGAAAAATAGCGGCAACAGTAGCAAGTTCGGTATCTAGGCCAAGCAATAGCGTAATTAAACCTAAATGACTTATAGTTGAATACGCTAATAAACCTTTTAAATCATGCTTAAATAAAGCCACGTATGCGCCAAATAACAAAGTAATTAAACCTGTTAAGGCAACTAATATAAACCACATTTCGGTGCCCGCTAAGGCCGGATAAAAACGCGCTAACAAAAAGATACCCGCTTTAACCATGGTCGCCGAATGTAAATAGGCGCTCACAGGTGTTGGCGCTGCCATGGCATGAGGTAGCCAAAAATGAAACGGAAATTGGGCCGATTTAGTAAATGCACCTAATAACACTAAAACCAGTGCAAGCTCATATAGATCGTGCGATTGAATAATTGCTCTGCTGGCTAAAATTATGTCTAGGTTATAACTGCCAACAATGTCGCCAATTATCAGTAACCCACCAAGCAGCGCTAAACCACCGGCTCCGGTAACTGTAAGCGCCATACGTGCGCCCTTGCGCGCCTCTGACTTATGCCACCAATAACTAATTAATAAAAACGAACTTATACTGGTTAATTCCCAAAACACCCATAGCTGAATAACATTATTAGACATAACAATGCCAAGCATTGCTGTCATAAATAACATTAAGTAGCTATATAGCTTTGCCATTGAGTCGTTATTACTTAAATAATAACGAGAATATAAAATAACCAATAAGCCTATGCCCAAAATCATAAATATAAACAGTAAACTTAGACCGTCTAAGCGCAGGGAGAAATCGAGCCCTAAACTTGGGATCCAAGCAGCACTAAAGCGAATAGTTTCACCGGCAAGTACCGCAGGCGCATGATATAGAGTTATGCAAAGTGCGATTAATGGTGCAAGCATAGTTAAGCTTGTCGCTTGGTTTCGCGTTAGTTTGCCTGTAAATGCAGAAATAACACTGCCAATTAAGGATAGCAGGGGTATCCAGAGCAAAGTCATAGTAAAGGACCTTTTAAAATCATAAATTTATCAATACGCTATTCGTTATAGTTAATTACCAAAGTGACTTGGGCATTAGCTTTTGTGGTCTGCTTTTTTAACAGCATTAATACGTATAGTTATACTGATAAACGCCGTTTTTGTCTATAGAAAGCGCCTCTAGCTGCATAATTATCAAGCAAATTTATATATAAATTAATGCAACAATATCAACTATGTTCGCTTTTCATACGCCTTAGAGCAAAGACTTTAAAATTTAGCGTGGCGTTATTGAGCGTTCCATGAAGGAGTTAAAACGAGGAAACACTGTAAAATGGGTATTTATGTGTGCTTGCCACAACGCTCTGTATTGCGCTGAGAGAGCTAACTGCTGATATTGCATAATAGACCAAGCTTCACTGGGCTTATAAGCCACGGCCCCTTGCTGGCAGCTCTGGCTTTTATACCAACCTACTGGTGGGGTAGCTTCGCTATTTGCTAAAAACAAATTAGGTGCCACAAAACCACTTTGTGCACACAGCCAAGCTTGCTTCGTTTTTGGTAGCGCGTATTCATCCTCAAAACCATTAAAGTGCATTAACTCATGTAAAAACACTTGGTAACCTGCTTTTGAATTTAATTGCATAATGCCACTGCGCACATTTGCACTTCCCTGCTTGGGCATCATTACTATAAAGTCAAAATCAGTAGGAAGCTGTTTTTTTAGCCTAGCGGTTTGCCAATCGCACTGCGCCATTTTATTTGCTGCACTACTACAATTAATAGCACCGCCAACATAAATCGGTTGCGATAAACAAAAAACCCCAGCACTGGGCTCAGGGCGCTTATTGTATTGCTTTATAAGTTTAGCGAGCTTATATAACCCGCTACGGTGATCGCTCATCATTAACACGTTAAACAAACATTGTTCATCCGCTTTAACCTCTGAACTCAATGATAAAAAACCAAGGCGCTGCATAAACGCTGTGGGCAGGCTGCTATAAGGCTGAGTTGTTTGCAGTTTAAGATGATTTAATGCATCTCCCTCAGGCAATAACCCCTGCTTTGCCAATAATTTAAGATCGCCCCATTGAGATTGAGCTAATAACTCCATCGCTAATGCTTGGCGTTTTGACTCACTCATAGTATGGGTGTTTTTTTGCCAAAATAACTTTGCAGTATCGGTATGGTTATTTTTTAATAATTTAAGTGAATATCTATATTGCGCGGCAGGTATTTTATTTCGCGCTAATGAAGCGAGCGCAATATCAGGGAGTTGCTGTAAATGCAGAGAAAAATAATCAGGAAATAGCCAATAACTTTGTATTATATTGGCCTTGGCATTTAAAACTTGCCAAAAGCCAATACTGTTAGCATGATTACTCGAGCCACTAATTAATAGGCTACATAGTAATACTACCGCTAGTTTATAACGCTTAGCTTTCGTCAACACCTGTCATCAGCTCAAGTTCTAATCGCGCATATTTATATTCAATAAACTCATGCACGTTGGTAGCCAGTGCCAGCTTAAAATAATCAGCGGCTAAATTAATATTACCTGCTGCTTGATGCGATTTTGCCAAATAAAAGTAAGCCTCGCATAATCGCTGTGCGTATTCTTGCTCTGATTTAACCCCATCACTAATAACAGATAAAAAATCATGTTCGCTAATATCGCCCAGGTAAAGCGCAATTAACTGATACGCCCATTGCGATTCATCAAGTGCTTTAGCATTGGTTTTAAGCACACTAAGTGCTTTAACTTTATCATCCTGTGCTTGCGCTAAAAAAAGCCATAACACACGGTAAGGATCGTTTGGAGAGCGCGCTAAAAACTCATTAAAATCGTTTTGTGCAAGCTCTGCTCTGTCGCCATAGTACAGTGCAATACCACGATTTAAATACGCATATTCATGTTCTTCGTTAAGCTCAAGGGCTGAATCAAAAAGTTCATAGGCTTTTTCATACTGCTGCATTAAGGTATGTTGAATACCTAAAAAATTATACACCTCGGCTAAATCTGGTTTTAATTTAACAGCACGATTAAAGTCAATTCGCGACAACGTGGTCATGCCTAAACTGTCAAATAATACACCCCGATCATAATAAAGTTTTGCTTGTTGCTCAGGGCTTAGATCTACTCTATTTAGTAGCTCTGAATAACGTGCAATTGCAATTTCACTTCTAAAATCAGAGGCGAGAGGCGCAGTAAAAGGCACATTAACAATCGGCATTGACTCAGCTTTTGAAGTGCTTTGGCACGCGCTTAAAGACAAAATAGTAAAAGATGCCAAGGCTAAATGTTTGAGTGTCATTAAAATCCTTAATACCAAGGTAAGTAGCAAATAAATAAGACATGCGATGTCTAGTAAGGTTCATATTAACTGCGTTTAGCTAATAAATTATTTAACGCTTTAAAATAATGATATCCGTTCAACTTAAGCGCTTAAAATAATTAACTTTAAATTCAATTGCTATAAGCAGTTAGTTTCATTAAAGCATAAAAAAAGGGGCTAAACAGCCCCTTTTTATGTTATCCAGTAAATATAACCGGATTAAGTATTAGCAATTATGCGTCAGTTGGCGCATCAGCTGCAGGTGCTGCAGATTCCATTGCTTCTTTAATACTTAGACGTACACGGCCTTGGCGGTCTACTTCTAGTACTTTAACTTTAACTTCTTGACCTTCAGAAAGGTGATCAGTCACGTTATTAACACGCTCAGTACTAATTTGCGAAATATGTACTAGACCATCTTTACCAGGAAGAATATTTACAAACGCACCAAAATCAACAATACGTACAACTTTACCTTCGTAAATAGTACCTACTTCAAGCTCAGCAGTTAATTGCTCAATGCGGCTAATTGCATTTGCTGCGCTTTCGCCGTCAGTTGCTGCAATTTTGATTGTGCCATCATCACCGATTTCAATCGTTGTGCCAGTTTCTTCAGTAAGTTGACGAATTGTTGCGCCACCTTTACCAATAACTTCAGCGATTTTCTTCTGTGGGATCTTCATAGTATAAATACGTGGAGCAAACTGAGAAAGCTCTTCAGACGGTGCAGAAATTGCTTTGTCCATCACTTCTAAGATATGTAAACGTGCAGCTTTTGCTTGTTTAAGCGCAATTTGCATGATTTCTTGAGTGATACCTTCAATCTTAATGTCCATTTGTAGTGCTGTAATACCGCCAGCAGTACCCGCAACTTTAAAGTCCATGTCGCCTAAGTGATCTTCATCACCTAAGATGTCAGAAAGTACAACAAACTTATCGTCTTCTTTAACTAGACCCATTGCGATACCCGCAACAGACGCTTTAATTGGTACACCAGCATTCATAAGTGCAAGTGAAGTACCACACACAGAAGCCATTGAAGATGAACCGTTTGATTCAGTGATTTCAGATACTACACGGATTGAATATGGGAATTCAGTCAATGTTGGCATTACTGCTGCAATACCACGCTTAGCAAGGTTACCATGGCCGATTTCACGACGCTTAGGAGAACCAACAAAACCAGTTTCGCCTACACAAAATGGAGGGAAGTTGTAGTTAAGCATAAAGTGGTTTTTGTGCGTGCCAGTTAAATCGTCGATTAACTGTGAATCACGCTCTGTACCAAGTGTAGCTGTTACAAGTGCTTGAGTTTCGCCACGAGTAAAGATAGCAGAACCGTGAGTACGCGGTAATACGCCAGTCATTACGTCAAGTGCACGAATCATATCTGGTTCACGACCATCGATACGCTTTTCGCCAGCAGCGATACGGCCACGAACGATTTTCTTCTCAAGTGAACCGAAGATTTTACCAATTTCTTGCTTATCTAAAGACTCGCCTTCAGCAAGTTCGCTTGTTAATACAGCAACAACTTCATCTTTAGCTACGCCAAGTGCTTCTTTACGCGCTACTTTATCTGTAATGCGGTAAGCTTCGCCCACTTTATCAGCAGCAATAGACGCTACTTTCTCTTCAAGTGATACGTTTTTAGCTGGTGCAGTCCAATCCCAAGTAGGCTTGCCTGCTTCTGCTTTAAATTCTTTAATTGCTGTAATGATCGCTTGAGCTTGCTCATGGCCATAAACAACCGCACCTAGCATAATGTCTTCTGCAAGTACGTCTGCTTCTGACTCAACCATTAATACTGCGTTATCAGTACCAGCAACAACTAAGTCTAGCTTGCTTTCTTCTAGCTCTTTTAGTGTTGGGTTAAGTACGTATTCGCCCTCGATGTAACCAACGCGAGTAGCACCAATTGGACCACTGAACGGAATACCAGAGATAGCAAGTGCAGCTGAAGTACCAATTAACGCAACCATATCAGGTTGAATTTCAGGGTTAACAGAAACAACAGTAGCAATAACTTGTACTTCGTTTACAAAACCACTTGGGAAAAGTGGACGAATTGGACGGTCAATAAGACGTGCAATAAGTGTTTCGCCATCGTTAGGACGACCTTCGCGCTTTAAGAAACCACCAGGGATACGACCAGCAGCGTACATACGCTCTTGGTAGTTAACTGTTAGTGGGAAAAAGTCTTGGCCAGGTTGCGCTTCACGTTTACCAACAACAGTAACAAGTACTGAAGTGTCGCCAATGCTTGCAAGTACAGCGCCGTCTGCTTGACGAGCGATTGCACCAGTTTCTAGTGTCACTGTGTGTTGACCTAGTTGAAATTCTTTAATAATTGCTTGCACTTAAAATATTCCTTAAATGTTTTAAAATGTTTTTAAGTTGTCATCTAAGTACCAATTACAGTACATAATTGTATTTATTTTAAAATCAATTAAGTACTACAATTGGCGATGACGTAAATAAACGTAACTAAACCTTTTTAGCTACGCGCATAGTATATACCAAAGCGCCGTTAGAATGCGAGTCTAGCTATTAGATAAAAGCTAAGCCTTATGAAGGCTAAAAATGACGACCTTTGCTTACCTATTAAATAGAGGTTTTATTTTATAATTTAAGGTGTTTATAAAACGTCGTGCTGAATTTTAGGCACAAAAAAAGGAGCTAAAAAGCTCCTTTTTTGATAATCAAGTGCTTAGCGACGTAGGCCAAGTTCTTTGATTAACGCAGTATAACGCGTGATGTCTTTACCTTTAAGGTAATCAAGCAATTTACGACGTTGGCTAACTTTGCGAAGCAGACCACGACGTGAATGGAAGTCATGCTTGTGATCAGCAAAGTGACCTTGAAGCTTGTTGATATCAAAAGTAAGTAATGCTACTTGTACTTCAGGTGAACCAGTGTCGCCTTCAGCACGTGCGAATTTAGCAATGATATCGATTTTTTCTTGATTGCTTAGTGACATAATAACTCCAAAAATTAAATTTAAAAGGTGCTTTAGCCGATCACTAATTCAGCCAAAACGATTAAGCGGGCGTATTCTACCAATTGTACAAATAACTACAAGTTAATTATCCCATCAATATAAATAAGCTGCTGAAAATATTTAAAGCAACTATTTATTCGGGTTTTACATAATCATCTTGTTGGCTGGCCAAGCCACGTTTAACTTTTAAATGGCCGCTGGCATTACGCTCGCCTGTACCAATAAAAATACCGTCAGCTACAACCTTAATTGCGCCTTCAGGCAAATCTATATCAAGGTCTATTGCTTGGCCGTGACTAAAAATACTGCCCTGCTCTTTACTTATCTCAACAACCGGTAAATCAACTAAAGCTGTATCGAGTGGCAATAACAACGCGTCTAAATAAGTAGAAGGTGCAACTTCTTCGTCTTTAGCTTTTGCTAATAACGCTTCAATTTCATCTAGCGACACCATTTTTTCTGCAGGATATTGACCAACCGCAGTGCGGTGCAGCATAACAACGTGTGCGCCACAACCTAGCTTTTCACCTAAGTCGTCAACAATAGTACGAATGTAGGTGCCTTTAGATACATGCGCCGTCATTTGTATTACGTTATTCACTTCATCAAATTCGTCAAACGTTAAGCTAAACACGTTTATTTTTCTGCATTTACGTGGTACTTCAATACCCTCGCGTGCATACTTATATAAAGGCCTACCTTGATACTTAAGCGCCGAGTACATTGACGGGTACTGATCTGACTCACCAACAAAAGCGGCAATTTCTTTAATCAGTTGTTCACGCGTTACATTTACATCTTTAGTGCTAACAATTTCACCATCAGAATCTGATGTCGTTGTTCTCTCGCCTAATTTAGCGCGTACCACATAGGTTTTGTCTGTATCGAGTAAAAACTGTGTAAACTTGGTTGCCTCACCAAAGCAAATAGGCAGCATACCGGTTGCCAATGGATCTAGCGCACCTGTGTGCCCCGCCTTTTGTGCAAAGTACACACCTTTTGTTTGCTGTAGTGCTTTATTTGATGAAATGCCAATTGGTTTGTTTAACAACAAAATACCGTCAACTGGACGGCCTTTACTGCGCTTTGCCATCTGTATTAGTGCCTTCTTCGCTATCTGTATCAATATCTACGTGCTTAGTCTCATCTTCGCTGTTAGTTACGTCATCTTCATGATCAGTGCTGTCTTCAACATCTGTTTCATCTGCAACATGTTTAGCGTTGTCTTCGCGAATAATGGAATCAACTAAGTTAGATATACGCATACCTTCCATTAGTGAGTTATCAACTAAAAACTTTAACTCAGGCATAATACGTGCACGAATACGCTTACCTAGTAACGAGCGGATATAACCGGTCGCTTCGTTAAGTACGTTTGCACTTTGCTTCGCTGCATTATCATCTTGCGTATTAAATACCGTAATGAATATTTTCGCATAAGATAAATCGCGCGATACTTCTACCGCTGACACTGTCACCATACCTAAGCGTGGATCTTTTATTTCGCGTTGTAAAATTACCGCAATTTCTTTTTGAATTTGCTGAGCAACACGATCTGTACGAGAAAATTCTCTCATTGCATTTGTCCTAAAATCATAACCTATTGGAATATAATAATAAGTTAATTAAATAATGGATACACAAATGGGGGCTAAGCCCCCATTTATTAGTCTAGCTAGCTAACAATTAAAGAGTACGTTGTATTTCAACTGTTTCAAATACTTCAATTTGGTCGCCAACACGAACGTCATTGTAGTTCTTAACGCCGATACCACATTCCATGCCGTTACGAACATCAGCAACATCGTCTTTAAAGCGACGAAGTGACTCAAGTTCACCTTCGTAGATAACCACGTTATCACGAAGTACACGAATTGGAGCGCTACGTTTAATAACACCTTCAGTAACCATACAACCAGCAATTGCGCCAATTTTTGGAGACTTAAACACGTCACGAACCTGAGCAAGACCAATAATCTCTTGCTTAAATTCTGGTGCCAACATACCCGACATTGCTTGTTTAACTTCGTCAATCAAGCTGTAGATTACGCTGTAGTAACGCAAGTCTAAGTTTTCAGACTCAATTACTTTACGAGCAGAAGCATCAGCACGAACGTTAAAGCCAACCACAATTGCGTTAGACGCTGCAGCAAGTGTTGCATCAGTTTCGGTAATACCACCAACACCTGAACCTACTATCTTCACTTTCACTTCATCAGTAGAGAGTTTAGTTAGTGAATCAGAAATTGCTTCGATTGAACCTTGAACGTCAGCTTTAAGTACCACGTTAACTTCAGACACATCGCCCTCAGTCATATGACTAAACATGTTTTCAAGCTTAGCTTTTTGTTGACGCGCTAGTTTAACATCACGGAATTTACCTTGACGATATAA
Organism: Pseudoalteromonas sp. SR45-4; assembly: GCF_014163535.1. NCBI lineage: Bacteria > Pseudomonadati > Pseudomonadota > Gammaproteobacteria > Alteromonadales > Pseudoalteromonadaceae > Pseudoalteromonas > Pseudoalteromonas sp. SR45-4. Next base: position 9,654 of record NZ_JACJDO010000041.1, on the reverse strand, counting down.
AGCAACTTCACGCGCTTTACGCTCATCTTTAACTACAGTTGCTTCGTCGCCTGCAGCCGGAATACCAGAAAGACCTAAAATTTCTACAGGAATAGAAGGACCCGCAGACTTAATGTCTTTACCGTTTTCATCGCGCATTGCACGAATACGACCATACTCAAGACCACATAATACAATGTCACCTTGGTTAAGCGTACCCGATTGAACAAGTATCGATGCAACTGGACCACGGCCTTTATCTAAGCGTGATTCAATAACAACACCTGCAGCCATACCAACAGTTGGAGCCGTAAGTTCTAGTAGTTCAGATTGGTTTAATACCGCTTCTAAAAGCTCATCAATACCTAAACCTGTTTTTGCAGAGATATGAACGTACTGCGTATCGCCGCCCCATTCTTCAGGAATAACGTCAAGCTGAGCTAGCTCGTTCTTAACGCGATCTGGGTCTACGCCTTCTTTATCCATTTTGTTTACAGCAATGATTAAAGGAACGCCAGCAGCACGTGCATGCTGTACCGCTTCTTTAGTTTGTGGCATAACACCATCATCAGCTGCAACCACTAAGATTACGATATCAGTCGCTTGAGCACCACGAGCACGCATTGAAGTAAATGCGGCGTGACCCGGAGTATCTAAGAAAGTGATCATGTTGCCATTAACATCAACATGGTATGCACCAATGTGCTGTGTAATACCACCGGCTTCGCCTGAGGCTACTTTAGCTGAACGAATGTAATCAAGTGTAGATGTTTTACCATGGTCAACGTGACCCATAACAGTTACAACTGGTGCACGTGGCTCAGACTTACCATCTTCATGGCGATCGTTTAGTACTTTTTGCTCTAATTCGTTTTCTTTAACAATGATAACTTTGTGGCCCATTTCTTCTGCAACAAGTTGTGCAGCTTCTTGGTCAATCACTTGGTTAATAGTAACCATGTCGCCCATTTTCATCATTGTTTTTACAACTTCAGCGCCTTTAACAGCCATGCGTGACGCAAGCTCTGCAACTGTAATTGTTTCGCTAATACGCACTTCATTTTTAACATCAGCAGTTGGTTTTGTAAAACCATGCTGTAGCGATGTAGGTGCTTTTAACTTGCCTTTATTACGGCCTTTAGACGCTGCAAATTTATCTTTTGCTGGCGCTTTTTTCTTTTTCTTCGCACGGCGTGTGCCTTGCTCATCACGAGCATCAGCAACATCTTCTGCTTCACGTGCGTAAGTAGAAGTTGTAAGGTGGTGATCAGATGTTTCTTCACGCTTCTTACGCTCTTCTTCTTCTTTCTTCCAGCGTGCTGAGTTCTCTTCAGCTAGCTTTCTTGCTTCTTCTGCTTGACGTTTCGCTTCTTCTTCAGCTTTCTTCAATGCGGCCTCTTCTGCTTCTTTTTGCAGACGCTCAGCTTCGATGCGATCTTTCTCAGACTTAGCACTTTGCTCTGGGGTCATCTGCTTTTGTTTCGCTTTACGCTCTGCATCAGCTTTGCGTTTAGCTTCTTCTTTAGCTTTACGATCAGCGTCTTCTTTCGCTTTACGTTCTGCCTCTTGTTTCGCTTTCAATTCTGCGGCTTCTTGTGCAGCTTTTTGCTGCTCTTCAAGGCGCAGTTTTTCTTCAGCGGCTAGGCGTAGCTCTTCTTGCTCTTGCTCCATTGCGCTTTTCTTCACGTAGGTACGTGTTTTGCGAACTTCAACTTGAACAGACTTTGCTTTGCCCGTTGAGCCAGTCACACTTAATGTGCTTTTGCTCTTACGTTGCAATGTCATACGCGCTGGGCCATCTGAACCTGTGCCGCCATGCTGCTTGCTTAAGTGATCAAGTAACGTCGCTTTTTCAGCTTCGGTTACGCTTTCGCCTGCTTGCTTGGTAATACCGGCTTGTGAAAACTGCTGTAGCAATTTATCAACAGTTGTACCTATATCACCGGCTAGTTTTTCAACATTTACTTCTGCCATAGTCTCTAATACCTCCGTTAATAAATTACTCGTCTGCAAACCAACAAATGTTACGTGCAGCCATAATCAGTTCACCTGCTTTTTCAGGTGATAGTTCTGTAATATCCACTAATTCATCAATACCTTGCTCAGCTAAGTCTTCAAGTGTAATTACACCCTTGCTTGCCATAACAAATGCTAAATGACGTTCTAAGCCTTCAAGCGCAAGTAAGTCTTCAGCTGGCTCTGCGCCATCTAAGCTTTCTTCCGTTTTAAGTGCTTTAGTGGTTAATGCGTCTTTTGCACGTGAGCGCAATAGATCAACCGTTTCTTCATCTAAGCCATCAATTTCTAAAAATTCAGATGCCGGTACATACGCAACTTCTTCAAGTGACGAGAAACCTTCGTTAATTAATAATGAAGCAAATTCATCATCAATTTCTAAATTTTCAGTAAATAAGTTAAGTAACTTATCTGACTCAGCTTCGTTTTTGCTACGCATGTCTTCAACAGTCATTACGTTTAGTTCCCAGCCAGTTAATTGGCTAGCTAAACGAACGTTTTGACCATTACGACCAATAGCTTGTGCTAGGTTATCAGCTTCTACAGCGATATCCATTGAGTGCGTATCTTCATCCATTACGATTGAAGCTACTTCTGCAGGTGCCATTGCGTTAATAACAAATTGTGCTGGGTTATCATCGTAAAGTACGATATCAACACGCTCACCGCCAAGTTCTGACGATACAGCTTGAACACGTGCGCCACGCATACCTACACAAGCACCAATTGGGTCAATACGTTTGTCGTTAGACTTAACCGCAATTTTAGCGCGCGAACCTGGATCACGTGCAGCGGCACGTAATTCAATCATTTCTTCGCCGATTTCTGGCACCTCAATGCGGAACAATTCCATTAGCATTTCAGGCTTAGAACGCGTTACAAATAATTGTGCGCCACGTGCTTCTGGCTTAACTTCGTATAGAAGACCGCGAATACGATCGCCTGGGCGGAAGTTTTCACGCGGTAGCATGTCGTCACGGTAAATTACCGCTTCAGCATTATTACCTAAATCAAGAACGATCGCGTCACGAGTGGCTTTTTTAACCACACCCGTTACTAACTCACCTTCTTTACTTTTGTATTCTTCTACAACTAAAGCACGCTCAGCTTCACGTACTTTTTGTACGATAACTTGCTTAGCCATTTGGGTTGTAATACGGTCAAATTTAATTGAGTCAATTTGCTCTTCAACGAAGTCACCCATTTGCAAGTCAGGTTCTTCAACTTGCGCTGCTTCTAGGGTAATTTCGCTGTATGGGTTCTCTAAAGACCCATCTTCTAATACTGCAGCAATCTGCCAGCGACGGTAAGTATCGTAGTCACCTGTTTTACGGTCAATTGCTACACGTACGTCGATGTCACCACCGTGCTTTTTCTTTGTTGCTGTTGCTAGAGCGAACTCTAAAGCTTCAAAAATCTTTTCTTTTGGAACCGCTTTCTCATTGGAGACGGCTTCAGCAACCAATAATATCTCTTTTGCCATGGGTTATGCCTCGCTTGCCCTATTCCTTTGCGCTCGAATTAAAACTTTGCAATTATGTTCGCACGCTCAATGTTGCTAAGCATAATTAAATGCTCTGTACCATCACTAGATAGTGTAATCATATCGCTAGTAACTGCTATTAAATCGCCTTTAAAATTACGACGACCGTCTTGTGGAAGTTTAGTACGTAATTGTACTTCCTCTCCTTGCGCCTGCTCGTAGTGATCTTGTTTGAATAATAGACGATCAACACCAGGAGACGATACTTCCAAATCATATTCATTTGTAATTGGGTCTTCGACATCTAAAATCGCACTTATTTGGCGACTCGCATCTGCACAATTATCAACTGAGATCCCAGCCTCATGAGTAATATAAACTCTTAAGGTAGAATGGCGACCCGCTTGTACAAACTCAAGACCATGTAATTCAAAACCTAACATTTCTACCGCTGGCGTTAACATAGCTACTAAATCTTGTTCAAGTTTTGTCACGAAAATCCTCCATACAAACAAAAAAAGGGCTTATAGCCCTAAAATATTGAGTTTAAATTTTGATTTGATCACCATGTCACAAATCAAACAGTGCAGATACAACAACGCCCCGAACCAAGCGGGGCGTCACACCAAAAAGCACAAAACTGTGTGGCCTAGGGCCAAGCTTGGTTGCGAGTCAAAAATCTGACTAAATTAAACTACAGTAGCTTAAACGCAAAACGCGCATTACTTAGAATGCGCGATATAAATTAGTAAGATTAAACCCACTATTATGATTGGTTGCGGGAGCCGGATTTGAACCGACGACCTTCGGGTTATGAGCCCGACGAGCTACCAGACTGCTCCATCCCGCGCCAATAGATACTAAACTTAATAATTTAATATCGCTGTTAGTAATATCTTTCAACATACTAAACAATGGCGGGTATTATAAGTATGTACGCCGTAATTAGCAACCATAATAAGTAATAAGTTTATAAAAAAAGTGACACCAAATAGCGTGTTTATAATTTAACGCGTAATTATTTAATTTTGTCAATTTTTGCACTTATTATCCAAATTTAGGAATTTTTAAATCTATGTTTTTATAAAGTAAGCGATCTTGATGTAATAATTTTGCGTATTAAATTTATTTGGCTTAGGCATGACACACTTTAATACTCTTAGACTCATTTTGGGCGATCAGCTCAACCCTGCTCACTCATGGTATAAAGATAAAAAAACCAATACCTTGTATGTTATTGCAGAGCTAAAACAAGAAACCAGCTATGTTAAGCACCATATTCAAAAAATCTGTGCATTTTTTTGCGCTATGGAAAACTTTGCAACAGCATTAAACCAAGCCGGATTTAATGTACTGCATTTAACATTAAACGAAACCTGTAATGATGAAGATTTACCCGCATTGCTTACCCGTATAGCAGCGCAACATCAATGCAATACTATTGAGTACCAATACCCAGACGAATATAGATTAAAAACCCAGTTAGCCCACTTTGCAAACACCAGCCCATTAACGGTTAGCGGTGTTGACAGCGAGCATTTTTTACTACCCTTTGAGGAAATAAAACACCGCTTTATAAAAGATAAACACATAACAATGGAGCATTTTTATCGCGCAATGCGCAAACAATTTAATATATTAATGGATAGCAACAAACCACACGGTGGAAAGTGGAACTTTGATAGTAATAACAGAAATAAATTTTCAACCGCCGACTTAGCGCAAATCCCGCCACCTAAATTATTTAATAACGATGTAAGCGCTATAATTGCGCGTTTAAATAAACATAATGTTAGCTACTTTGGTAAAGCCGCAGAACAACTCCCTTGGCCCACAACCCGAAAACAAGCCATTAGCTGCTTAGATTATTTTTGTTGGTATTTACTGCCTCATTTTGGCCAGTTTCAAGATGCAATGACAGAGCAAGGTAAACATAACAATAGCCTGTACCATAGCCGCTTATCGTTTGCTTTGAATGCAAAGTTAATACACCCACTGTATGTAATAAAGCGTGTAATAGCCCAATACGAACAACGCCCTAATGATATTTCTATTGCACAAGTAGAGGGGTTTGTTAGGCAAATACTGGGCTGGAGAGAGTACGTACGCGCAATTTACTGGATTAACATGCCAGATTACGCAACTAAAAATCAGCTTAAAGCCAAAAATACATTACCGCCGTATTTTTGGCATGCTAAAACTAAAATGAACTGCATGCACCATGCGCTCTGTGAAAGCTTAACGACTGCATACGCCCATCATATTCAGCGTCTTATGGTTATTGGTAATTTTTGTTTATTAACGGCTATAAACCCAGATGAGGTTGATGCTTGGTATTTGGGTGTTTATATAGATGCTATTGAATGGGTAGAAATGCCCAATACTCGGGGTATGAGCCAATTTGCCGATGACGGAATTATTGCAACCAAACCTTATGCGGCAAGCGGTAACTATATTAATAAAATGAGCGACTACTGCAAAAACTGCCACTATAAAGTAAAACAAAAAGTGGGTGATGACGCCTGCCCGTTTAATAGCCTTTACTGGCATTTTATGCACACGCACAGAGCAAAGTTAGAAAAAAACCCACGCATTGGCATGGTGTATAAAAACTGGGATAAACAAGAGAATACGTTACAGCAAAGTACATTACAGCAAGCAACTTACTATTTGAACAATCTGGAAAGCCTGTAACTTTTAACTTTTTATCAGAACAGCAAAAAGCCGCTAAAAAGCGGCTTTACGGGGATAATCAAAAACTAAGCTTATTTAAATTACTTGCCTTCTATAAGGCTACCACTGCCTATTTCAATTTTGCGTGGCTTAAGTGCTTCTGGTATTTCGCGTTCAAGGTTAATGCTCAATAAGCCATTTGCTAAATCGGCACCAAGTACTTTTACGTGATCCCCCAGCTGAAATTTACGCTCAAAGTTGCGCTCTGCAATACCTTGATGAATAAATTTACGCTCACTCGCTTGCTCTTTACCCGTTTTAATACCTGCAACAACTAGTGTGTTGTTTTCTGATTCTATGCTCAGCTCGCTTTCGCTAAAACCAGCAACCGCCATAGTGATTCTATATTTGTCTTTATCGAGCGCTTCGATATTGTAAGGAGGAAAGCTTGGCTGCTTATCTGAACTTGCTGCCGCATCCATTAAAGACGCTAAATGATCGAAACCGATGAATGAACGATAAAGGGGTGATAAATCTACTGTACGCATAATAATATCCTCATATTTAAGCGATATTTCAGTTGTGCTTTT
>NZ_JACJDO010000041.1:0-2813 GCF_014163535.1 Pseudoalteromonas sp. SR45-4 | reverse complement strand
GCTGCCGCATCCATTAAAGACGCTAAATGATCGAAACCGATGAATGAACGATAAAGGGGTGATAAATCTACTGTACGCATAATAATATCCTCATATTTAAGCGATATTTCAGTTGTGCTTTTCTAGTGAACAAACACAAATGAAGTTTAATTAATAATATAAATTTCAATTACTTCTGTTTAACAAGGACCCATCAGGCGTCCTCTACTTATCTATATATGGACTGCAAAAGTGTTTTCAAGATGATTTTTCAAAAAATTATTTATTTTACTTTTAACACCACATTAAGCGCCCAATAACAGTAGCGATTATTTAAAAACGCTGATCCCTAAGGCATATCAATAAAAGCGAACAGCTTAATCGCTTGTTTGCTCTTTAATATTTAACTCAATTGGTTACACTAGTAGCAATTTAATTGAGGAGTTCACTATGTTAACTGTAATTTTTGGTCGTGAAGGCTGCCCATTTTGTGTTCGTGCTAAAGACGTAGCAGAACAACTATCAAATGAACGTGATGATTTTAAATTTCGCTATATCGACATTATTAAAGAAGGCATAAGTAAAGAAGATCTTGAAAAGTCTGCCGGCAAACCTTGCCCAACAGTGCCGCAAATCTTTGTAGACCAAAAACACATTGGTGGTTTTACAGAGTTTGAGGCCTACGCCAAAGAGAATCTTGGACTTTATCAATAAGTTCTGTATCAAATATGTTAACCAGTTAAGTAATCTAGTTACTTAGCTGGTTAAATTTCGACCAACATCAATCACCTATAAATTAGTTGTAATTTCTACAAGCATTTACCGCATTTATCCTTTATAATGCGCGCCTCTTTAAATTCGTTGAGGCGTATTAATGTCAGAACCAGTCACGTTTGAATCTCTAAATCTTTCTCCTGCAATTTTGAAGGCAGTTGAAGAGTTGGGTTACAAGACACCATCTGAAATCCAAGCTCAATGTATACCGTTATTGCTAGAAAGAAAGGACGTACTGGGACTAGCTCAAACGGGTACAGGTAAAACCGCAGCATTTGCACTACCACTATTAAATAATATTGACCCGTCTGTGAAACAGCCACAGATCCTTGTACTCACACCAACCCGTGAGCTTGCGATCCAAGTTGCTGAGGCATTTGAACAATATGCTAAACATGTTCGTGGTATTGAAGTATTGGCACTTTATGGTGGCCAAAGCTACAGTATCCAACTAAGTGCACTTCGTCGTGGCGCGCAAGTTATCGTAGCTACTCCAGGTCGCTTAATCGATCATATTAACCGTGGCACTATCAAGTTTGATGCTCTACAAGCACTTGTACTTGATGAAGCCGATGAAATGTTACGCATGGGCTTTATCGATGATGTAGAAAGCATCATGGAAAAAACACCGCGCGAAAAGCAAACATGTCTTTTCTCTGCGACCATGCCTAAGCAAATTCAAAACATCAGCAGCAAGTATATGAACAATCCTGAACAGGTTCATATCTCTGCGCGTAACTCAACTGTATCATCAGTAGAGCAAGTGTTTTGGAATGCAAGCATTCATAAAAATAAAGCCATTGTTCGCTTTTTAGAAGCTGAGCAATATGAAGGCGCTATTGTTTTCGTACGTACGCGTAACGATACAGTACAACTTGCTGAATTATTAGAGCGTGAAGGTTTCTCTGCCGCTCCACTTAACGGTGACATGAACCAGCAAGCACGTGAACGCACAGTAGAGCGCTTAAAAAGCGGCATGCTAAATGTTGTTATTGCAACAGACGTAGCGGCACGTGGTCTAGATGTTGACCGTTTAAGTTTAGTTATCAACTACGATATTCCACAAGATTCTGAAGCCTACGTTCACCGTATCGGCCGTACAGGTCGTGCTGGTCGTACTGGTAAAGCAATCTTATTCGTAAAACATAACGAACGTTATTTACTTAAAAATATCATTCGTCATACGAATTCAGATATTGCACAAGTTGAATTACCAACAGCTAAAATTGTTGAAGAAAAACGTATCGAAGCGTTACAAGCCAAGTTAACACTTGCTCTTGAAAACAAAGATATTACTTTCTTTAATGAAGTAGCAGCAAACATGGCTCAAAAGCTTGAACTTTCTGCTGAAGACCTTGCTGGTGCGTTACTGTGTTTAGCACAGCAACAATCACCAATTAAGGTTGAAGAAGTTAAGATTCAACCTCGCGAACGTAACGAGCGCAATGATCGTAACCCACGTAGCAATGACCGTGGTGATCGTGGTCGTCGTAACGAACGTGGCGGTGAACGTGGTGGCGAGCGCGCTGAACGTAAACCTCGTGAGCGTAACAGCCGTGATGCAGGTCCTATGGATACATACCGTATCGAAGTAGGTCGTGAACATGGTGTTCAGGTTAAGAACATTGTTGGCGCTATTGCTAACGAAGCTGACATTTCAAGCAAGTTTATTGGTGATATTCGTCTACACGATAATCACAGCACGGTTCAATTACCGAAAAACATGCCTAAAGATGTACTTGATCATTTCCAAAAAGTGTTTATTTGTAAACGTCCTATGGGCTTAACAATCACTGCTGATCAAGGTCCTGCTGAGCCACGTGGCGAACGCTCTGAGCGTCCAGCTGGCGGCGAAAAACGCAGCTTTAATAAAGATGACAGCGCACGCGGTGATAAGCGCAGCGGTCCTCGTAAAGAACGTCGCCCAGTAAGCTTTACAACGCCGAAATAAGCAACGACTCTTTAATAAAAACCTTGCCACGTAAGTGAGCAAGGTTTTTTTGTGTCTAAAATAAAGCTCTAGGCTCTAGGCTCTAGGCTCTAGGCTCTAGGCTCTAGGC
>NZ_JACJDO010000040.1:0-31689 GCF_014163535.1 Pseudoalteromonas sp. SR45-4 | reverse complement strand
ACTTTAGCTGGCTCTTCAGCTGCTACTGGCGTTTCAACTTTAGCTGGCTCTTCAGCTGCTACTTGAGTTTCAACCTTAGCTGGCTCTTCAGCTGCTACTGGCGTTTCAACCTTAGCTGGCTCTTCAGTTTGTACTGGCTCTTCTACAGCTTCAACTTTGGCTAAGTCTTCAACCGCAACGGCTTGTTCAACTTGTTGCGCTGCATCCGCAGGTGTAGCTGCAGATTTAGCTTTAAGCTCTGCTTCATACTCTGCAGCAGCTTGGTCGGCAACAGGAACAAATGCCGGTGCTTCATCTGACTTAGCTTCATTGCCTTCACCTTCAGGGCGACGACGACGCTGACCTGATGCACGAAGATGACGAGGTGAGCGACGTGAACGTGTACGAGTTTGCTCTTGCTCGTCTTCGGTTGTAGGTGTTTCATCGTTAGAATCAACATCTTCAACTTTTTCTTCTTTAATATGAGCTGTTTTTTCTGCCGCTGTTTGAGTTTGCTTTTCTACAACAGGTGCTTGCTCTTGGGCTACTGGTGTTTCTTTTTCTGTAGCTTGTACAGGTGTTTCATCTGTTGTTTGTACCTGCTCAGCATTTTCATCTTGCAGGCGTACTTTTTTACGCAAATTACGACGCTGGCGACGAACCTTTGGTTTTTGATCCTTTGGCTCTTCGGCTTGAACTGGCTTAGTTTCAGCTTCTGCTTTTGCAGGTGCATCAACTTTTACTGCATCTTTATCTTCAGTGCGTGGCTCTGGGCGCTTACGTGAATTAGGATTGCGACGACGCTTATTGCGATTCTCGCCTCTCTCTTGGTTCTCGTTAGTTTGCGTTGCTGCTTCAGGTGTTGATACAGAGTTAGTTTTAACCTCTTCATCCGCAGTACGCTCAGTGCGTGGCTTAGAACGAGGGTTATTACGGCGACGCTGATTGTTGTTATTACGGCGACGATTATCGTTATTACGCGTATTATCGCGAGTTTCTTGTTGCTGTTTTTGTGTTTCTTCTTTTTTCACTTCAACGGTTTCGCTGGCGAATAAAGATTTAAACCACTTACCAATTGCATCCAGTAAACCGCTTTGCGCTTTAGTTTCAGCAGGGGCAACAACGTTAGCAGGAGCCGCTTGTGGAGCTGGTGTTGCAGGCATTACAACGCCTTTTAACATTGGCTCTTCACGTACTGGTGCTACAGGCGACTTAGACATTTCAAATGCTTCAGGCTCTGGAGCAACAATTTGTCCATAGCTTACTGTTTCAATCGTTTCGTCTTTACGTAAGCGCATTACTTCGTAGTGTGGTGTTTCCATGTGTTGATTAGGAATGATCACTATGTCGCACTTATGTTGTTTTTCCATGCGATGAACACTACGGCGCTGTTCATTTAATAAATAAGCGGCAACAGCAACAGGCACTTGAGCATTAACTTGTGCAGTGTTGTCTTTAATTGCTTCTTCTTCAATTAAACGCAAAATAGACAGTGCAATTGATTCGTTAGAACGAATCGTACCTTGACCACTACAACGTGGACATGGGCCTTGGCTTGCTTCACCTAATGAAGGGCGCAGACGCTGACGCGACATTTCGAGTAAACCAAAACGTGAAATTTTACCAATTTGCACACGAGCACGATCAGGACGAACAGCGTCTTTTAGACGGTTTTCTACTTCACGCTGATGGCGTGGTGGTGTCATATCGATAAAATCGATAACAATTAAGCCACCTAAGTCGCGAAGACGTAATTGACGTGCAATTTCATCTGCTGCTTCTAAGTTAGTATTAAGTGCTGTTTCTTCAATATCGCCGCCTTTTGTTGCTTTAGACGAGTTAATATCGATAGAGGTTAATGCTTCTGTAGGATCAATTACAATTGAACCACCTGAAGGCAAGCGTACTTCACGCTGGAACGCAGACTCAATTTGGCTTTCAATTTGGTAATGCGTAAATAATGGCGTATCACCTTGATAAAGCTTAACACGGCTCATAAAGTCAGGGCGAAAACGTTCAATATGCGCTTTAGCTTCTTCAAAAACACGTGGTTTATCAATTAATATTTCGCCAATATCACGACGTAAATAGTCGCGAATTGCACGAAATATTACATTGCTTTCTTGGTGTATTAAAAACGGCGCTTTAGCACTGTCGGCTGCAACACCAATTGCTTCCCAATGAACAAGTAAGGCTTTTAAATCGTAGTTTAATTCTTCAAACGATTTGCCAACACCAGCAGTACGAACAATTAAGCCCATACCTTTAGGAAGTTCTAAACGACTAAGTGACTCTTTTAGTTCAGTACGCTCATCACCTTCAATGCGACGAGATATACCGCCAGCACGAGGATTATTAGGCATTAAAACTAAGTAGCTACCGGCAACGCTGATAAAGGTAGTAAGAGCTGCGCCTTTTTGGCCACGCTCTTCTTTATCAACTTGTACTATAACTTCTTGACCTTCTTTGATCACGTCACGAATATTCGGACGGCCATGGAAAGTATACCCAGCTGGGAAGTAAGTACGGGCAATTTCTTTTAAAGGAAGGAAACCATGACGATCAGCACCGTATTCAACAAATGCTGCTTCAAGAGATGGTTCAATGCGAGTGATTTTGCCTTTATAAATATTGGCTTTTTTCTGTTCGTGACCTGGGCTTTCTATATCTAAATCATATAGGCGCTGGCCGTCAACCAGTGCTACGCGCATTTCTTCTTGCTGCGTTGCATTGATTAGCATACGTTTCATATTGTTACTCTACTAGTTTGTGTCGCTGACATGACGCTGTTTTCACGTCTGTTCAGTTATTCCTATTTTTAGAATGTGCAGCCTCACGACTGGGTCTTTAATGGAACGGCTCTGTTTTTTGCGTACGCAGTATTTTTAAATGCAGGCAAACAATAGTGTATTTATTACTATTAAATTCATAGCAGGGCTAAAACTGTCGGCTTTTCAGCTACGTTACACGTTTTACCCAGAAGTTGACCTGTCATACTAATCTTATTAAATGCCGTTCATATTTAGGCGCATAGGGCTCGTTAAGTAAGTGAGTAATACAATGTGATGTACTACTAAAATCCATTTTTGTGAGCAAAAATCGCTGCCAATGTTAATGACGACTTATTTATTAGATTTTTTTAGTTCTAAATAAGCTGCTGTACGGTACTACAATTGAGCAAGTGCTGAACGACGTTTTTACGTCGTCACTATCAGACAAATTATCTGTTCATTGCTTTTTCAATCGCATTAAAAATCAATTCATGTTCAAACTTAACTGGCAATATATTACGCGCATTGCCGCTAATTGATCGCACGTGTTGACTGGGTATGTATAAAAGCTTTGGAAAACTTAACTCGGATCTGTATGATCAATTACCCAGAATGTGCATCACGAATGTATTACTGCGTTAAAAAGCACCGTTGTTATTTGCAAATACTAAATATTTGCGCTGCTGATTATCCCACTATTATAACTGTGTTAGCAACTAAATTATTTTTCTTAAATTAGTGATTAGGCAATGTCAGAAAAAAACGACTTACAAGTAACTTATGTCACGATCAACGAAGACCATTTAGGTCAACGAATTGATAACTTTCTTATTACCCATTTAAAAGGGGTGCCTAAAAGCGCAATTTATAAACTTTTGCGTAAAGGTGAGGTGCGCGTTAATAAAAAACGCATTAAGCCGGTATATAAACTGCAGCTAGAAGATGTTCTTCGTATTGCGCCAATTAGGGTGGCAGAACGAGAAGAGTTTGTGCCTTCAAAACTTGATAAAGTAACACGCCTTGAAAATGATATTATATTTGAAGATAAATACCTGATTGTTATTAATAAACCGTCGGGTATGGCGGTACATGGTGGTAGTGGCTTAAGTTATGGTTTAATTGAAGCGCTGCGAGTATTACGCCCAGAAGAGCGCAGTTTAGAGCTTGTGCATAGACTAGATCGCGATACGTCGGGGTGTTTATTAATTGCTAAGCGCCGTTCAGTACTGACTGCTTTACATGAGCAGTTACGTGAAAAAACCATGGAAAAAAACTATTGGGCGCTAGTTGATGGCCAATGGGACTCTAAAACTAAAAATGTTACCGAAGGGCTGCGTAAAAATACGCTTAAGTCTGGGGAGCGCGTAGTGCGTGTAGATAACACTGAAGGTAAACCCTCACATACCCGCTTTAAAGTGCTTGAGCGCTTTAACGAGTGCTCGTTAGTGCAGGCGTCACCGGTTACCGGGCGTACTCACCAAATACGTGTGCATACACAATGCAAAGGGCATCCCATTGCGTGTGATGATAAATATGGCGATGAAGAGTTTGATAATTCGATGCGTAAAACTGGGTTAAATCGTTTGTTTTTACATGCTCATGACTTAACTTTTTATCATCCTAAAAACGAAACAACCATGCGCGTAGAAGCACCGCTTGATAAAGCACTGGCTAATTGCTTAGTTAAATTGCGTGCTAATAAAACGTGATAGCAGTCAGTTCGCTCAAAAAGTACAAGCTGGTTATTTTTGATTGGGACGGCACAGTAATGGATTCAATAACTAAAATAGTTAATTGTATTCGCAGCAGTGCCGTTGCGTTAAATATAGAACCGCCAAGCAATGAAGCAACAAAAAGCATTATAGGTTTGTCGCTTGATAAAGCCATTGCGGTATTATTTCCGCTGCATAGAGCGCAGCACCAAGCGTTAATTAGTGGATATAAGCAGCATTACCAAACAGATACTACGGCTACACCATTATTTGCCGATGTAGAAAAAGTGCTATTAGCACTACAGCACGGTGGCATTATTTTAGCCGTGGCAACAGGTAAAGGGCGCGCAGGACTCGATCGTTTATTACATCAAAGTGAGTTAGGGCATTATTTTAGTGCAACGCGTAGTAGTGATGACGCAAGCTCTAAGCCATCGCCGGATATGTTGTTTCAATTATTAGCAGAGCTTGGCATAAGCGCCGATGAAGCGGTTATGATTGGCGATACAAAAATTGATATGGCAATGGCGCAAGCCGCGGGTATGGATAGCATAGGTGTCACTATGGGTGTACATAACGCAAAGCAACTTAGCGAGTTTAACCCGATTGCAACTGTTGATAGTTATCAGCAGTTGCAACAGTTATTGCTGCCTGAGCATTAACTAAGGGGGGTATTTGATTGCGCACTTAGCACATCAAGGCCAAACTCAGCTAATAATTGGCTGAGTTTGATCAGTGGTAAACCAATTAAACTGTTGGGATCGTCTCCAGTTAATTTTTCAAATAAACAAATTCCTAGGCCTTCACTTTTAAAACTGCCTGCGCAATTATAGGGCTGCTCAGCATCGCAATAAGCACTTATTTGCGCATCAGTGAGTGTTTTGAAAGTAACATTAAATGGTTCAATGCAGGTTTTACTCTCCCCAGATGTAAGATCGTAAACGCACAGGCCAGTTAAAAATGTTACACTATGGCCGCTAAAAAGGGATAACTGCTTTACGGCATTGTGTTTATTATGAGGTTTACCTAAAATTTGCTCATTAAATACAGCAACCTGATCTGAGCCAATCACTAAGCCTTTACTAAAGTGTTTACTAGCTGCGCGGGCTTTTAATTCACTTAAACGCTTAACTAGTTGTGCAGGGGTTTCATTGTTTAATGCTGACTCGTCAACATTCGGTGAAAATGTATCGAATGGCAGATTGAATTTTTGTAATAAAGACTGCCTAAAGGGTGAGCTTGAGGCTAATATAAGTGGGTACTTCATAGATTGTTTTCCTAACCAAAATCAGATTGAGTTAGGATAAATCAGATCCGTGAGTAAAACACGTGAAAAACCACGTAAATATGGTTTTTTACTTTGACTAACCAACTAACTATCTATATGATGCAGCCCCTATGCAAAAGGTGAAAATTCCCATCACTCTTCATCCAGGCAAAGCAGCGCAACACCGTTTAAAGTATGACGGCATTGTACCGCTTGAGAAACTAACTCGTTTACGAGAAGTTGTGCAGGAAGAAGTAGGTGAAATAGCGGTAAAAATTCATTGCAAAAACGACGACCAAGGTTTTGTTGTGATTAGAGGCAATTTGTCCACACACGTAACTGTCACTTGTCAACGTTGTAATGGTGATTTAGGGTTGGATTTGGTGCAAGATTTTGTTTATTCACCAGTTGGTGATGAAACAGAATCAGACATTTTTCCAGAAGACTACGATGAAGTAGCGCTTGATGAAAATGGTGAAATTAACGTTTTTAATTTAATTGAAGACGAATTAATTTTAGCAGTTCCATTAGTCTCTACCCACAACGAAGC
The DNA here is from genome assembly GCF_014163535.1 of Pseudoalteromonas sp. SR45-4. Taxonomy (NCBI): domain Bacteria; kingdom Pseudomonadati; phylum Pseudomonadota; class Gammaproteobacteria; order Alteromonadales; family Pseudoalteromonadaceae; genus Pseudoalteromonas; species Pseudoalteromonas sp. SR45-4. The sequence continues at coordinate 25,410 of NZ_JACJDO010000040.1, read as the reverse complement.
TTCATGCAGTTATTCAGCAAAGCCTGCCAGCTTTGGTGTTTTAAAGGCGGAAGATGAGAAACCTAATCCATTTGATATTTTGAAACAACTTAAGAAAGATTCTTAGGAGAAGACTATGGCTGTACAAAAAAGCAAAAAGTCTCGTGCAAGACGCGGCATGCGCCGTTCACACGATGCGATTAGTGGTCCAAGCTTAACTGTAGATCAAACATCTGGTGAGACTCATCGTCGCCACCATGTGACTGCAGATGGTTACTACAAAGGCGTTCAAGTAATTTCTAAATAAGAGATTTCTTTATGCTGAATAATCTAACCATAGCGTTAGATATGATGGGGGGCGATTACGGCCCCCGTTCATCTATCCCCGCTGCCGTTAACGCGGTAAATGCTCATGCTAATTTAACGCTAATTTTATGCGGTAATGAGCAAGTCATATCAAAACAACTCGAATCACTCGATTCACTAGCACACCCTCGACTTATTATTCGCCACTGTAGCGAAGTTGTTACAAATGCATGTAAGCCCGGTGTTGCTGTACGCTCCAAAAAAGATTCATCTATGCGCGTTGCCCTTAACTTAGTTAAATCGGGCGAGGCTCAAGCATGCGTAAGTTCAGGTAATACTGGCGCGTTATTCTTTATGGCACATTACGTGTTAAAAATGCTTCCTGGTGTAAAACGTCCAGCACTTATTTCTGCGGTACCTACAGAGCGAAAAAACCCTGTTTATTTACTCGATCTGGGTGCTAACGTACATTGCGATGCGCAAACCTTATATCAATTTGGCATTATGGGGTCGGTAGTCGCAGGACAAGCACTTGGCTGCGATAATCCCAAAGTAAGTTTATTAAATATTGGCTCTGAAGATATCAAAGGCCATGAAGATATTAAGCAAGCTGCACAATTAATGCAGCAAAGCCCTTTAATCAACTATATTGGTTACAGTGAAGGTAGCGATATATTTACCGGAAAAGCCGATGTTATTGTATGCGAAGGCTTTGTGGGTAATGTGGCGCTTAAAACCTGTGAAGGGATTGCAAAACTTATAATGAATAAGTTTACCGCCGCGCTTGAAAAGCACCTCGTATACAAATGCATGGCGTTTATGCTGAGCCCTATAATAAAAAAACTCTATAAAAGGGTGAACCCCGACCAGTATAACGGTGCAAGTCTGGTAGGATTGCGCGGTATTGTGGTTAAAAGCCATGGAAATGCCTCAGCTAAAGCATTTCAAGCAGCAATTGATGAAGCGGTAAAGGAGGTTGAACGCCAACTTCCTGACAAAATAGCCGCAATTTTTGAAAAAATACATTCTAAAGACACGGTGAACGAGTAGTAATTGAGTTGCCGTGTTTATAACATTATTTATTTGTTTAATTAAAAAGAGCAAAATATGGCACAACAAATTGCAATTCTATTTCCAGGTCAAGGCTCACAAAGTGTTGGCATGTTAACTGAGTTACTCCAAAGCTCAGACATTGTTAAAGCAACTTTTAGCGAAGCGTCAGCGGCGTTAGGATATGACCTAGCAGAACTGGTTCTTAATGGCCCAGAAGAAAAGCTAAATCAAACTCACCGCACTCAACCTGCATTATTAACAGCCAGTGTTGCTATTTACCGTGACTGGTTAGCAGCAAACCCAGATGCAGATGTTGTTATGGCTGGACACAGCTTAGGTGAGTACTCAGCATTAGTATGTAGCGAAGTAATAAGCTTGAGTGAAGCGGTAAAGTTAGTAGAAAACCGTGGTTTATATATGCAAGAAGCCGTACCTGCAGGTGTGGGTTCAATGGCTGCTATTATTGGCTTAGGCGACGATGAAACCAAAGCGGCTTGCGCCGCTGCAGCGCAGGGTGAAGTGGTTTCTCCGGTAAATTATAATTCTCCTGGGCAAGTTGTTATTGCAGGCCATAAAGCGGCTGTAGATCGCGCTTCTCAAGCGTGTAAAGATGCAGGTGCAAAACGTGCATTGCCACTTGCTGTTAGCGTACCATCGCATTGTGAGCTAATGAAGCCGGCCGCTGAAAAGCTAGCTATTGATTTAGCTGCGTTAACATTTAACGCGCCTAAATGCGCTGTTATTAATAATGTTGATGTAAAAGCTGAAACGTCAGCTGATGCAATTAAAGACGCATTAGTACGCCAGTTATACAGCCCAGTACGCTGGACTGAAACAGTACAAGCATTAGTTGCACAAGGTATAACGCAAAGCTACGAATTTGGCCCAGGCAAAGTATTAACTGGCCTTGCAAAACGAATTGATAAAGCAATGATCTGTGGTTCAGTTAACGACTGTGCCTCAATTGATGCTGCAAAATAAGAGTATAAAATATGACTAATTTATTTTCATTAGCGGGCAAAGTTGTCCTGATCACGGGCGCTAGCCGTGGTATTGGTAAAGCCATTGCAACTACTTTAGTTGCCCAAGGCGCAAAAGTAGCGGGTACGGCAACCAGTGAGTCGGGCGCTGCTAAAATTAGCGAGTATTTAGGTGAAAGCGGTAAAGGCTATGCGTTAAACGTAACTGATCCTGCATCTATTGAGGCGACATTGGCGGCGATTAAAGCTGATTTTGGCGATGTTGACGTATTGGTAAATAATGCCGGCATCACTCGCGATAATTTATTAATGCGCATGAAAGAAAGTGAGTGGGATGATATTATCGACACTAACTTAAGTTCTATATTCCGTTTATCTAAGGCAGTATTACGCCCAATGATGAAGAAAAAGAACGGTCGTATTATCAATATTGGCTCAGTAGTGGGCACTATGGGTAATGCTGGGCAAGCTAACTATGCAGCGGCTAAAGCCGGTGTTATTGGCTTTTCTAAGTCACTGGCACGCGAAGTAGCGTCGCGTGGTATTACGGTAAACGTAGTTGCGCCTGGTTTTATTCAAACCGATATGACTGATGGTCTTACGGATGAGCAAAAAGCAGCCACACTGGCAAATGTACCAGCAGGGCGTTTAGGGCAACCAGATGAAATTGCTGCTGCTGTATGTTACCTAGCGTCAGATGCGGCTGCGTATGTATCGGGTGAAACTTTGCATGTAAATGGTGCGATGTACATGGTTTAATAGCCTATGTGCAAAGAAAGTAATTAAATATAAGTAATTAAATTGCCAAAAAAGATTGAATTATTGGCAATCTTGCTTTAAACATACTTAAAATCGTGGTTAAAATAAGCGATAAAAGACGAAACGTACACTCAAGAGGTTTGACCAGACAATTATTTATGGTCAAAAGATTGAATCAGAGAATTATGCGACGTAAACTACGCCGCAATCTGAAAATAACGCATTGGCGTTTTTAATAAAGGAAAGAAGAATGAGCGATATCCAAGAACGCGTAAAGAAAATTATCATCGAACAACTAGGTGTTAAAGAAGAAGAAGTGAAGAATGAATCTTCTTTCGTAGATGACTTAGGTGCAGATTCTCTTGATACAGTTGAATTAGTAATGGCTCTTGAAGAAGAGTTTGATACTGAGATCCCTGATGAAGAAGCTGAAAAAATCACTACAGTACAATCTGCTATCGATTACGTTACAGCTCACGCTGAGTAATTAATCGCATATTAAGGGCAGCATTCGCTGCCCTTAATCTCTATATCCAAACCACTTCAAAGTATATGATTCAAAGCAAAGCTAAACATCAATCTAATTTACACTGATTTTATTGGTATTATGCGTTTTAAATCTAATTTGAGACGAGTACTTTGAAGTTGCTTGGGTATTATTATCCCCTTATAAAACACCTTATTGGAGGCAAACCGTGGCTAAACGTCGAGTTGTCGTAACTGGCTTAGGAATGTTGACGCCGCTAGGTAATGATGTGCAATCAACCTGGCAGGGCTTATTAGATGGCAAAAGTGGTATTCAAACTATCACACACTTTGATACATCAAAATTTGGTACGCATTTCGCGGGTCTAATCAATGATTTTGATGCATCGGCTTATATGCCAGCAAAAGATGCTAAAAAAATGGATTTATTTATTCAATACGGCATTGCCGCGGGGATCCAAGCATTTAAAGATTCAGGCCTTGAAGTAACTGAACAAAACGCGACGCGTATTGGCGTAGCAGTGGGTTCAGGTATTGGTGGTTTAACGCTTATTGAAGAAAACCATATAAAACTACTTAATAGTGGACCGCGTAAGTTATCCCCATTTTATGTACCTTCTACCATTATTAATATGATTTCTGGTCATTTATCAATAATGAATGGACTACGTGGCCCTAATATTTCTATTGTTACAGCCTGTACTACGGGTTTGCATAATATTGGCCATGCTGCTCGTATGATAGCGTATGGCGATGCAGATGCTATGGTAGCTGGCGGTGCTGAAAAAGCCTGTACACCAATTGGTATGGGGGGCTTTAATGCTGCTCGTGCACTTTCAACACGCAACGATGATCCACAAGCGGCTTCGCGTCCTTGGGATAAAGACCGCGATGGTTTTGTATTATCAGATGGTGCGGGTGTTGTGGTTGTTGAAGAATACGAACACGCAAAAGCACGTGGTGCAAAAATTTACGCAGAACTAGTTGGTTTTGGTATGAGTGGTGATGCATTTCATATGACTTCACCACCAGAAGATGGTGCAGGCGCAGCATTAGCGATGGAAAATGCGCTAAACGATGCGCAAGTAAATGCGGACCAAATTGGTTACATTAACGCACATGGTACATCGACTCATGCAGGCGACAAAGCAGAAACCTCGGCCGTTAAAAGTGTTTTTGGCAGTGCAGCAAAAGACGTAATGGTGAGTTCATCTAAATCTATGATGGGTCACTTATTAGGTGCTGCTGGTTCGGTTGAGTCGATTATTTCAATATTGTCGTTAACCGATCAAAAAGTTACCCCAACAATTAATCTTGATAACCCAGATGAAGGGTGCGATTTAGACTATGTACCGCACACTGCCCGAGATGCAAAATTAGAGTTTGCACTATGTAACTCGTTTGGCTTTGGTGGTACTAATGGCTCGTTACTGTTTAAAAAGGTATAATCTTTTTTAACAACAGACCAGACTATAAGAGCTCAGTTGTTTAACTGGGCTTTTTTTATATGCAAAAAACACAAAAAAACACACAAACTATTATTACAACAGTTAAAAACAGCACTATAAGCGCGTACGATCGAGGCTTAAATTATGGTGATGGCTTTTTTACAACTGCAAAAGTAGTAAATGGGCAAGTAGAGCATTGGTCACATCATAAAGCACGTTTAATTGAATGTGCTGCACGACTTGGTTTTCCATTAGTAGATATTGCTGAACTTGAAGCTCACATAGCTAAAAGTATAGCGGAGCATACGTTGTGTGTGCTTAAAATTGTAATAACGCGAGGCGCAGGAGGGCGCGGTTATGGTTTGCCGCAAACCTGTAATGTAACCGTGTTATTGAGTGTTTTAGAGTATCCTCAAAATTACAGCAGACTGGTAAATGAGGGTATAAGCCTTAACATCAGCCCCATTAAACTAGCCGCACAACCCTTGCTTGCAGGGCTCAAAACACTAAACCGCCTTGAACAAGTATTAATAAAAAAAGCGCTGCAAACGCAACCTTGTGATGATGTGCTTGTACTTGATTATAACAACAATGTGATAGAAGCCTCTGCAGCAAATATTATTGCTATTAAGCAAAATAAATTATTTACCCCAAGCCTTAATGAGTGCGGGATAAAGGGGGTTTATCTACAATCATTATGTGATAAATTAGCCGTTGATTTTAAGTGCGTAAGTATTGCAGACTTGCTTGAAGCAGATGCGGTTTTTATCTGTAATAGCTTAATGGGCGTAGTGCCTATTAATCGTCTTGAGCAGCGTAGCTTTGATATTGTGCATAGCCAGTTATTATTAAATAAATTATTAGCCAAGGAGGCTAAGTGTTAAAAGTTACTTTATCGGTATTATTATTAGCTATAATTACCAGTGTTTTTGGTTATCAGCAATTACAAGCAACGCTCCATAGCCCATTAAAAGTAGCGAATAACACCCAATTTGAAGTGAAAAAAGGTACTGGCTTTAATCAGTTATGTAAGCAATGGCAAGCCAATAACTGGGTAGAAAACTGCTGGCGTTACCAATTACTTGCTAAACTAGACCCAACACTCACAGATTTAAAAACGGGGCTTTACGCACTTAATAGTGATAGTGTTATTAGCAATATAAAAAAAATAAATAATGGCCAACAAGTTAGCTTTAGTTTTACAATTATTGATGGCCAAGCGCTGCGCGAAGTATTAGCCGCTATTAAAAATGCCAATAACTTAAAAAATGATTTAAAAGAGCAGCAACTAAGTCAGCAAATACTTGGCAGTGATATGCACTTAGAAGGCTGGTTATTTCCCGAAACCTATCACTATCATAATAACGACACAATTAGCAGTGTGCTAAAACGCGCCGCCCAAAAAATGCAGCAAACCCTTGATACTGCTTGGCAGCAGCGTGCACAAAATTTACCCTATAAAACAGCGTACGAAGCACTGATAATGGCCTCCATTATTGAAAAAGAAACGGGCCTTGCCAGTGAGCGGCCATTAATCGCCTCTGCATTTGTAAACAGACTAAATACTAATATGCGTCTACAAACAGATCCAACCGTAATTTACGGCATTGGGGAGAGCTTTGACGGCGATATTAAACGCAAAGACTTGCGTAACTACACGCCCTATAACACCTATCGTATTAATGGCCTGCCGCCAACACCCATTGCCATGCCATCAAAGGCAGCTATTTTAGCCGCGGTTAATCCACCCACAACTGAGTATGTTTACTTTGTTTCAAAAGGTGATGGCAGTCATCAATTTTCAACCACATTGAAGCAACACAATGCGGCAGTTAAAACGTATATATTAAACAAAAAGAACTAATTTTTTATGAAACCTAAATTTATAGTAATCGAAGGGTTAGAAGGGGCCGGTAAATCTACCGCTATTGCTTTGTGCCAGTCGTTTTTAAACAGCAAAAAAATTGATTTTATTAATGTGCGTGAACCCGGCGGTACTCCGCTTGCTGAGTCGTTACGTACATTAGTAAAAGCACAACATGACGAAGAAATAGCGTTCGAAACTGAATTATTAATTATGTACGCTGCACGCTCGCAGCTAATGCATAATGTTATTAACCCAGCACTTGAGCAAGGGCAATGGGTACTTGCCGATCGTCACGACTTGTCATCGCAGGCGTATCAGGGTGGTGGGCGTGGTATTAGTGCTAATACACTTGCATCACTTTCTTCCATGGTATTAAAAGGGCTAAAACCCGATTTAACCATTTACTTGGATATTGATCCGGTTATTGGCCTTGAACGCGCTAAAGGTCGAGGCGAATTAGATAGAATAGAACAAGAAGCGATTGAGTTTTTTCAGCGTACACGGATGCGTTACTTAGAACTTGCTAATGACGACAACTCCATTAAAACTGTTGACGCAAACCAAAGCATTGAGCACGTACATCGTGATATAACGAATGTATTACGCACATTTTTTGCAGAGCAAAAATAATATGAGACTGCCTTGGCTACACGATATAGAGCAACGCTTAACACAAAGTTTTAAAGCACAGCGCTTTCATCATGCGCAGTTGTTTAGTGGTCCTATTGGTGTTGGCAAGTTTGCTTTTGCAAACCAGTTAGCAAATGCATTGTTGTGCAACAATATAGCCGAGCAAGTTGCGGCAAAAAAAAGTGTATTATCGGCTTGTGGACAGTGTAAAAGTTGTTTATTAATAAAGGCAGGTACTCACCCTGATAAGCGCTTAACGCAAGTTGATGGGCAGAGTATTGGCGTAGACGATATACGTGGTATTAGTGATTTTATGCATCATTCGGCAGCGCAAAATGGTAATAAAGTCGCTATTATCGAAAACTGCGAAAAAATGACTACCGCTGCTGCAAATGCGTTATTAAAAACGCTAGAAGAGCCAAGTCAAAGCCGGTTTTTAATTCTCACAACCAGTCAAACTACACAATTGCCAGCCACTGTTTTAAGTCGCTGTGCAAAAACGGATGTAAAAGTAACAAACTTAGCACTTGCTCAGCAATGGTTAGAATCGCTAGAAATAACTAATTACACCTGGTTGCCGCTGTTTTACAGCCAACCACTGCAAGTTAAATACTGGCAAGAGCAAAATCAGCTAAAAAATATAAATACACTTTATAAATTTGCAACTGAGTTTAAACAAAGTCATAATTTTACTGAGTTAATAGCAATAATAAATAAACAGCCTGAGCTTATTCGTATATTTACGTTGTTTTTAAGCGAGCAATTAAAACAACAGCTTATGCAAGGCATGAGCTTTGACGCTTATCAAAATGTGCAACATGCTCTAAACGAGTTTTTACAAAATAATACCAAAATACTCGGGCTAAATTTACCGCTAGCAGTATCGAGATTAGCGTCCGTACTGCGAAATAATTAAAGGACTGAGCATGCAAGAGCTATTAGTAGATATAGACGATTTAGATGAATTATATTGCTGTTATATGCCTTATTTAAAAAAAGGCGGCTTATTTGTACGCACTAATATGCGTTACGAAGTAGGGCATTCACTCGCTTTACGAGTTACCCTTCCAGATGCGTTAGAGGATGACGTTGTGACCGGGAAAGTGTCGTGGATCACACCACAAGGAGCGCAAAGCTCTAACCCGCCTGGCATAGGTATTAGTTTTTTAGATGATAAAACAAACCTAAACGCCAAGATCGAAAAACTACTGGGGACTATGTTAAACTCCGGTAATCCAACTTATACCATGTAAGTAGTACCATGATTGTAGATTCTCATTGCCATTTAGACCGCCTTGATTTTGATAAGCTCGATTTAAACCTTGACCAAGTGCTTGATAAAGCGCGTGCAAAAAAGGTTGAACACTTTTTATGTGTAAGCGTAACACTTGATCAATTCCCGAATATGCTTGATAAAATTAAGCATTATGATGATGTGTCAGCTTCGTGTGGCGTACATCCACTTGATCAAAAAGATGCGCTTAATAAGCAACAATTAATCGATTTAGCGTCGCACGATAAAGTCGTCGCCATTGGTGAAACAGGACTTGATTACTACTACGCAAAAGACACGCATGCCGTACAACAGGCAAGCTTTGTAGGTCATATAGAAGTAGCAAATCAACTACAAAAGCCATTAATTATTCATACTCGTGACGCTCGTAGCGATACCATTAATTTAATGAAACAGCATAACGCCGAAAATTGTGGTGGTGTACTACATTGTTTTACTGAAGATTGGGATATGGCTAAAAAAGCCATTGATATGGGCTTTTATATTTCGATTTCGGGCATTGTTACCTTCAAAAATGCCGTAGAGTTAAAAGAAGTGGTAAAACAAATACCGCTCGATCGCTTGTTAATAGAAACCGACTCTCCATATTTAGCACCAGTACCGTATCGCGGAAAAACTAATCAGCCAGCATATGTAGAAGATGTGGCTTATTACATTAGTGAATTAAAGGGAATTAGCTTTAACGAGCTGGCAAAAGCGACTACAGAGAACTTTTACTCTTTATTTAAATTAGCAGCCAAAGGCTAAATACATGAAAACTCACACGGCGCAACTTCCTATTTTATTAATGGGGCCTATGGTGCGCCGTGCAGAGCAAACCAGTGTATGCATTCAGTTTGCTACCTCTAAGCCTGTAAACTGTCGCATTGAACTGTTAAATTATGAATGTTACAGCGATCAGCACAGCGTTTCTCTCGGCGAGCACTTATATCTGCATTTCGTCATTATAAAGCCAATAAATCATAAGTTTCCTACTGACAGCTTATTAAGCTACGAACTTATAGTTGACGATACTCCAATTGATTTATCGCCTTGGTGCTATAGCAATCAAGCAACACCTGCATTTGTAATTCCCAATAAACTCAGTGATATTTTGCACGGATCATGTCGTAATGCACATCATCCCGCAAAAGACAGTTTAGTCTGTGCAAGTCATTGGCAAAACACTCAGCGCGGTAATAACAACCAAGGTGCACAATTGCTATTACTGAGCGGTGATCAGGTTTATGCCGATGACGTAGCAGGACCTATGTTATTAGCCATTCATCAGTTAATTGAAGCCTTAGGTATTTATAAAGAGCAACCACTTACAGTTGAGCTACCGAACGATATAAATGAGCAGCTTTATAATCGCCATTTGTTCTTACCAAAAACACCTTGGCAAAAACGCTCAAAGTTAGGTGTTAGTTACTGGCTGAAAAAAGATGAACCTCACTTTTCAAGTGTAAAAGCCCACAATCACCTTATTCACTTTGAAGAATATATAGCACTTTATTTATTAAATTTTAGTGCTGCAGCTTGGCAATGTGTAGATATACAAAGCATAACGTATGCAGGTCAAAACGAGCAAAACAAGACTATTTTTAACGCCGAAAAATCAGCACTGATTGATTATACAAAAGGATTGAGTGATGTAGAGCGGTTGTTTGCCAATGTATCTACATTAATGATATTTGACGATCATGATGTAACCGATGACTGGAACCTGACAGCTGGATGGGAGCAAGCGATTAGTCAAAACCCAGTGAGTAAACGTATTGTAAGCAATGGTTTAATTAGTTACTGGTTGTTTCAAGGGATGGGAAATGATGCACTCACTAAAACGGGCACATTAATCGCTGCGTTTAAGCACAGCTTAGCGAGTAGTAATATTTGGCAATTTAAAACATTTGATAAAACACTAACAGAATTTAGTCATTGGCATTATGAACTGACAACGGTTCCTAAAGTGGTGGTGCTCGACACTCGCACACATCGTTGGCGTAATGAGCAAAATTTTAATGAGCCCTCTGGTCTACTTGATTGGGAGCGACTTACTGATCTTGAGCAGAGCTTATTGAGCCATGATCAAGTTATTATTGTATCGCCCGCGCCAGTATTTGGCGTTAAATCGATTGAAGCTATTCAAGCGCTATTTAATATGTGCGGCCAACCGCTCACGGTAGACGTAGAGAACTGGATGGCTCACGAAGGCTCGGCAAGAAAATTGCTCGATACTTTTAGAAGAGACGATACCCCAAACGAAACGCTAATTTTATCTGGTGATGTACATTACTCCTTTTGTTTTTCGGTGCAAAAACGTTTTGGCGATCATCCTAATAGAGTGTGGCAGCTGACTGCCAGTGGTATAAAAAATGAATTTCCGCGTAAATTAATAAATATACTCGATAAACTCGATTCAATTTTATATAGCCCGAAAAGTCCGCTGAATTTCTTTACTAAACGTTGGCATATGGAGGTTGATAAACACCAAACCAAAGGCGATGGGCAAAAGTATTTAGTGAGCGATTCAGCTATTAGCTTAATAACGCTAGAGCAAGGTAATTTGGCCCGCTATCAGCTTATTCATGGCGACGGTCACTTAACAGAGTTTGATTTAGCACAGCACTAGTCGGCTTGATTACGTCTTTTTTTTATAGTTTTAGGCGCAGGTAATTTATTAGTTAAAATAGCTAAGCATAAAATAGCCATTAACAGCATTGAATTAGCGCCTGCTTGCAGCGAATAGTCGACTAAAGAATGCAGTAGCATAGTAATAATAGCTACTGCACAGCCAAATGCTACTCCTTGATAAAGTGCGGTTTTGCGTTGGCGCATGGTCGCAATACAGAGCCATAAACAATAAAGTATCAGCAAACCAAGTGCTAATGTTGCCGGTATACCTAGCTCCACAGCAAATTGTATATAATCGTTATGCGCATTATCGTAGTAGCCAGAAAAGGGCTCTGATTGATACGCAGGGAAAGCAGTGTAAAAAGTACCCCCACCTGATCCCAGCAATGGTTTATCTAATATAAGTGGTATAGAGTCGCTTACCACTTCGTCACGCGTTTCTGAGTGTATACTGGTTTCGCTAATACGCTGTTTTACTTTTTCAACGTCAAATATTGCACCAATAATAATTAAATCGATAATAAAAAAGCTAATAATAAGGTGTTTAAACGCTTTGGGCTTTTGTCTGTAAATAAATAAAGCCAATAAGCTCATAACCATTAAAGCGATAAAAAATGCCGAGTTACCCATGCGGCTGCGAGTTAATATTAAGGCAACAATAATAATAATTAATGATACGCGTAATACAATTTTAGAGCTTAATAATATACCAGCCCAGTCACGTAATGTTTGTGCGAGTGATTGTGTATTGTCGTTAGCAGAGCGTTTTAACTCACTGATCAACACACCTATGCCTAAGCATAAGCACAGCGCTAAATAGTTGGCTAAAAAGTTAGAATAAGTAAAAGTACCAATAGCACGATCGGTATGTTTATAACTAAATAATGGGCTAATAATATCGGGTGATAAGCTTAAATAACTTGCATATAAGGCCTGAAAAACCCCAGCAAAAATAACAGTGTAAACTAGTTTTTTAATTCGTAGGGAGTGGTTACAGTAAATAAAAATTAACCAGCAAAATAATAGCATAAACCAGGTTTTAATTAACATTTGCTGAGTTTGAAACGGATCAACACTTATACTAAATAGCTGTATTGTGCAAACTAAAACAACAACGCCAAGAGCAATAAATATAGGCCAAGAGTATAAAGGAGGATAAAGCAGTTGTTTATTTTTAATAGCACTATTAAATAAATGCAATAAAAACGTAAAGCTAATCAGCACGCCTATAGCTAATATTGCCCATGGGCGGTAACTGCCAAGGGGTAGGGGGAGTAAAAAAATAATTAAACATATAACAAAAAATATAAAGCGATTCACAGCCCACAGCCATCTCAAAATATAAACGCAGCGCTAAGGCTGCATTTATATTTAATAAAGTTAGTTACCAACTTCAGATATACCAGCATCACCACCAGTACCACCCGATCCAGGAGGTGTAGGCAATACAGGTAAGCTAATAGGAGGATTAGGTTGTGCTTGGATAGGGCCTGCTGCCGTGGCTTGTGAAGCAATAGTAGCATCTATGCCCGCATTAATTGCCGCAAGTGTAATAGTGTCTGAATCTATTCCGTATGCAGAAAGTGCGGCTAATAAAGTAGCAACCATAGGGCTGTCTACACCAAAAGCAGCAATAACGGCAGTAATCATTTGATCAACCTGAGCGTTACTACAATTGCCTCGTGGCAAGGTTTTGTCTAGTTGGTTTTTTATATTGTTTTTACAAATAATTTTAATGGCGGCAACTAAGTCTTGTTGCAGTTGCTCAGGAGATACATTTATTGGTGCATTACTTAAAATCGAAATCAAGTTGTCTATCCCTGCAGACTGAACAGATTTTGATGTATTAGTTTGTGCATAAGTTTGCGGTACATAAAATACACACAGCCCTACTATTAGTCCAAATAAGATAATTGATTTCATGATCGACCCTTGTTTAAAAAATAGGCTACTTACAAAATTCTAATACATTTGGATGAAAAGTAAACTTTTTATTTGTGTTTTCATCAATAATGTTGATTACTTGTGAGGCGGAGCAAATTAAATTCCCTTGAACACCATCACAACCTAAGCTTTCGAGTATGTTTAATGTTTCGGGCTTTTCAATTAAACACGCTAAGACTTTAATACCAAAGCCATGACAAATATTATTTACAGTTTGAATATAAAAGCGACTTTGCGGATTATCAATTAAATCTTGAATGTAGCTACCGTCAATTTTCACATACTCAATATCAAGACCATGTAAATACTTAAAAGAGGTTAAACTGGTGCCAAAGTGCTCTACACACACACTAATACCAACCTCTTTTATCGCATCAATATGAAGTGCAGCAACGCGTATATTACTTAGTAAGCTCAATTCATGAAGCTCAAAAATAAGATTGTTTTTGAGGCAGGGGTAGTGTTGAGAAAACGCACCTAGCCATTGTATAAACTCCGGTGAATATAATGAGGACTTACTTATATTTAATGCGAATTTATCCTCTGGATATTGCATTTTAATATTAATAAAATCACGGATTAATTTTTTATCCAGTTCTTCTGTCAAATTTAACTTTTCGGCCATAGCGAATAAGTGACTATTGTTTATTTTTTCATTGTTATAGATAAAGTGCGTAAATACCTCAAAGTAGCACTGTGTAAACTCGGTATTACTTTTTTTCACAGGCTGTACTGAAAAGCTCACTTCCCCAGAGTTAATTATGCTCTGAATTATTTTTTGCCACTCTTCAACACTAAAGACTATTTTATTATCAATGTTAGCGTCAATCGTACTTTCTCCAATAGTACATTTGGTATCTAATGACGAAAGTAAATGACTCAGTGTTAAGCTTTTTTCAACATTTATAGAAGCTAAGCGGGCATAACCATTATTATGTGAGCTGTGCTGTTTTTGGCTAAACAGGTCAATAAGGTTAGCGTGTAAATTATATAAAAAAGTAATATCGTATGGCGCAATAAAAACAAAAGTACTGCCATTTATTCGGCATAACCTATAATTATTTAGTTCAGCTAAAGAGAGTTTTAATATTTTAGCAACGTCAGTCACATACTCATCACCCCTTTGATAGCTAAGTGTTCGATTAATGTTTACTAGCGAGGGAAGTGTGACCATTGTTGCTGTCATTGGACGCTCAGAGGTAATGGAGTGGGTAACGGCGTTAAAATAGTTTTCAAAAGATTTGCGATTACCTAACCCTGTTAGTGGATCACTATACACGGCGTTTGTTAGTGCTTGGGTTTGTTTAGCTAAAGAGTCGAATGTACTTTGCAAATTAAGCACCATATTATTAATTGCTTTGGTTACTATGCGCAATTCGTGGGCTAACGGCACTTTATTATTGAGTGTAAAGCGTTTGCGAGTAACAAGCAGTGCTTGCTTCTCAACTGCTTTTAAAGGTTTGAATATTGTTTGTAAAATAAAATAAGTGATCAGCAGTGAAGCAATTAATAATATGAGCGAACTATAAAAGCTACGCTTTGTGTGTAGCCATAAAGTTAAATATGACTCTCCTAAGTGGCTGGTAACTTCAAGTGTACCAGCAATGATCCAACCCGTATTTATTTCAGATTGCATTGTAGGCGCGCTTAATTTTACAGTGTTTGTAAACCAATGAGGCACAGAATCTACATGGGTAGGGTTTTCTAATGAGAATAGCGTTTCATGTTTCGTATTAATAAAGCGTATTTTACTATAATAACCAGAATCAAATATTGCGGTTGCCATAGTTTGCCCTATTATGATTCCATCTGTATCCAAATAAGGGGAGATAGAAAGTCCTAGGCTTGTAGCTGTGTCTTTTGCATGGCTTGCCATTTGTGTTTGTAAATAGTCTCGGGTTGTATCTACATCAATAATAATTCTTACAAAAAAAGATAAAATGGAAATACAAATTATTAGCCCGTAGATCTGTATTTTAAGACTCATACCTTGTTTAAAAGGGTGATACATTATTTTCATCTCCTGTATCAATTCCATTTACGAGTGCAAGCTCACCTTTTTCAATTCTTTTTAGCATAGTATCCCAAGCCGACACACCGCTACTATTTTTAACTTTATTACCAAGCCCTTTTGCTTTGGCTAACCATAAACCTTGGCCATTAAAACTGTATATAGGTGTTAAATCGTGACGTTTATTTGCGGGGAGTAACTGGGTATTAAAGTTACCCAAAACAAAAGGAATTTGGTCAGCTTCAGGAAAGTATATCAGTACCATGTGGGGCTGATTAATGGTGTGTTGACGCACATACATAAACCTTATTTTTTCTTCAGGAATACCAAGCGCAATTAAAGTAAAGTATTTAGCTATAACGTAATCCTCACAATCCCCCATACCTACACCCAAGCTTTCTATTGGTGTAGCCCAATAATCATTTTTATTCCAAAGCTCATTATCTGTTTTGTATTTTATATGTTCATTAAAAAAATTATTAACCAGATGTACCTGCCGCCATTCATTCTTATCAATCGATGCATCAATAAACCTAAGCCATTGCTTTATGCGATTATGTCCATCTTTACCATAATGTTGTTTTGCACGTTCAATTATTTCGCTATTACGCAAGTAATTGATTGTGTCTTGTGAGTAAACATAAAAAGATAACAAGATAACAATGCAGCACCCCAAACGCACAAGTAGTTCCTTAAAATTTAGATGCGACACTTATTATATTATTAGCATTAAAACCGAAACTAGCAATAAAGTAGGTTAAATAAGTTTTAATGAAACAATTTGTTAGCATTGACTAATTAAAAGGTGTGGTTTAATGTTTATTGAATTGCGTTGTTTTGTACTTTAAATGTACGAAATCGCGATTAGTGACCCCAACATATGCGTTAAAAGTTTTAAAGATTGCTCGTTGGATATAATAAAAATTGGCACTAAATTTTGACTTTATTAAATTGTATGGCAATTGATATAAAGTGCTATGTAGCAAATACACTACATTGTTAAGTTATACCATTGATAAACCATATATATTAATTACTTAAAGCTTAAGTAATACATGAGAGGCTTAATATTAAACACAATCTCGGTGCACATGAAAATACAATGTTTACGAGTTTTTTGAGATCTGTTTTACTAAGTAAATTAAAAGTTTAATCTTATAAGTTGATCTATTATAAGATGAATTGTTCTATTTAAAACCAAGTGAGTTTGATGGTAGCTCCAATTTTGGAGTTAGAAAAATTATTTTACGTTTAGTAAATTTAAGAGAGTCAACGGATGGGTTTATTTTTGAAACTGTTGAAAAATAAATTAAAGGTATTGATACCTGACTCTATATATATTCGATATGAATATTTAAAGCTTCACCGTAAATTTTATTCAAAAAAGAAAGTGCTTACTTTTAGCGATAGGATTTTCTCGTGGAAACTAAGTAAGAAACTAACTGATTTTTCTATTTTTGTGGATAAATATAAAGTTAGAGCATTTGTCGCTGATAGGTGCGGTGAAAAATACCTTCCAACCTTACTAAAAACTTGTACCGTAGCTGAAGATTTTAATTTAACCGAAATGCCAGATAAATTTGTCATAAAACTAAATAACGGTAGTGGCTATAATCTTGTTATCAATAATAAAAATGATCATTGTAATGCTGAAATTCGCCAATTAATTACACAATGGCTAAAGTCTGATTTTTATGCAATAAGTAAAGAAAAACAGTATAAAAACGTTGAGCAGCTAGTTATTTGTGAAGAGTTTATTGAATCAACAGATGGCCTAAAAGACTATAAATTTTATTGTATAGAGGGCGCAATTGAATTTGTGCAGGTAATTTCACAAAGGGCAAGCAATAAGCAAACGCACAACTACTATTCAAGGTTATGGCAACCACTTCCAATCTTAAGGGCTGGATGTGATATTGGAGAAGTTGAACTCAAACCAAAAAATTTTGCAGAGGCAGTTGTAATTGTAGAAGCATTGAGTAGCTCATTTTCTTTTGTAAGAGTTGATCTCTATATTCAAGATAAAATATATTTTGGTGAATTAACGTTTACTCCTGGGAATGGGTACATTAAATTCCTGCCTGAACAGTTTGATAGGGAGTTAGCAAGTAAAATGAAATTAGCTTTTAAAAACAATGGTTAATAAATTAAGAGAATAAGTATATTTAATAAATGGTTCACGCTTTTACTTTAAGGGAGTGAAGATGAAAATAAAAAAAATTCTCAGTCTAGAAACACTCAGAGGGTGGGCTTGTTTATTATTAGTACTTAATCACTTAATAGGTGAACCAAATATATCAGGTTTAAAGTTACCCGAAAATAACGACTTTTATTTTTTTAACTTAATGTTAGAAAATGTCAGAATGCCATTATTTGCATTTTTAGGCGGCGTTATTTTCTCTTTTAGAGGAGTGACATCAGAGCAATTTTTTTCTATGTTAAAAGGAAAGTACTTTAGACTAATCATTCCTCTAATTTTTGTAGGCCCAATTTATCTATTTATTCAGGCACATACTTTAGGAGCAAATCAAAAAATAGAAATAACCAATATTACTTATTACTTTAGCGTGATATGGGAAAGTAAATTTCATTTTTGGTTTTTACAAGCAATGTTTTTGGTGTTTTTATTTTATGGCTTATCATCATTTATAAAAACTACAACTCAAAATAAATACATATTTGCGCTATTTACGGGGATTATTTTATGCGTATTTATGCCTACAGATATTTATTTTTTTTCATTATCTGGATTTTTCTTTTTATTACCTTTCTTCTCGTTAGGGTGCTTACTTAGCTCAAAAAGACACAGCGAAGAAAAGCTAAATATAAAGTTAGTTACAATATTATTAACTTTGTTTGCTGGCCTTATGTTGTATAAATTTTTACAACTACAAAGCCAGAGTAACTTTGAAAGAAACAGCCTAATGGGGCTAATAACTGGCTTTGTTGGTTGTTCATTATTTTACTTTGCAAAAATAAAGATTATACCCCTTGTGTTTATTGGTAAATATTCATTTTCAATATACTTATACCATGTTTACTTTTTGGTTTTATCTAGAATGTTACTAGTTTATTTAGGTGTGCAATTGACAGAGCTTAATATTGTATTTGGCATGTTCTTTGGGATCTTTGGTCCGATTGCAGTTGAAATTGTATTATCAAAAAGTAATTACGCATCACGAATTTTTTTAGGGCAAAAAAGTACTGTTAAATATGCACAAAAGTCGACATAGGAAACGATGTTTGTATATGAGTACTAATTATGTGCGTATTTTTTACGTAGCAGTGATTAGTGAATTTTAATAAAGCAGTACACATTACTAATATGGTTACTACACTGAGATCTTTATAAATCTAAAACAGTCAGTCAGTTAATTTATTTAGTTATTGAATTTTAAAATTTTGATTTATTGAAGTTATAAATATGACTCTATTATTACAAGGTAAGTTTTTTGAGCCAATCGCCAGCTATTTTAAATAAGTTTTTAGGCACAGCCGGTTTACAAATGATAAGCCGTGCTTTATCCGTTATAGCAGGCGTAATACTTGCCCGTTATTTAGGACCTGAGCAATATGGCTTATATACCTATGTTTTATCAATTATTGCCATAGTCACAATACCTGTTATAGCAGGTTTACCACAATTATTGATCCGTGAAATTGCACATGCTGAATTAGAAGGTAAATGGGGAGAATTAAAGGGGTTACTCAGGTGGTCATCGGCATTTATTATCAGTATTTCTGCGCTTGTGATGCTTACGACCATGCTTATTTTATATTTAGGCTTAATAAGTTCCCAGACTGCTAGTTTACTTTGGTTTGCAATTTTTTTGATCCCTATAAAAAGCTTTTCTGCAAAACAAGGAGCTATTTTAAACGGTTTTAGAAAACCAATTCTAGGCTTATTTCCAGAGTTTATTTTGATGCCATTTTTAGCCATTTTAGTTTACTTATATTTTATTGTATCAAAAACTGAGTTCACCAGTTTACTGCTTATAAAAGTACAGTTAATAACATCGGCATTAACGCTGTTATTAGGCTTAGGGCTAATATTTAAAGAGCGATCGAATAACCTTAACCATGTTAAACCTACTTACTATTTTAAAAAATGGCATATTGCATTACTCCCGTTTACGCTAATGATATTTATTAGCACCATGAATGCACAGCTTGCAAACGTATTTTTAGGCTACTTTGATGATAAAGAGTCTGTCGCTTCTTTTAAGGTAGCTTTACAAGGGGTGACATTAGTTACCTTAGGGTTTGCAGCGGTAAACAATATTATAGGCCCTAAAGTTGCTAGGTTGTATAGAAGTGGCGATATACAGTCAACACAGGCTTTACTAACTAAAAGTGTAAAGTTAAGCGCCACTTTTTCAATACCAATAGCGGTTGTTTTAATTTTTTTTGGGGATTGGTTTATAAGAATACTTTTTGGAGAGCAATATCTGGCTTCCCATCCAATTCTTATTATTTTATGTATTGGCCAAATAATTAATATTTGTTTTGGCTCTGTTGGTTTAGTGCTGAATATGACAGGAAATGAAAAACGTTCATTAAAAGCATTGTTGGCTACATTATTAATAAACGTGTTGTTGTTATTTATTTTAGTGCCTATCTATCAAGCAATTGGGGCGGCTTTAGCTGTAAGCATGAGTCTAGTGCTGTGGAATATTTGGATGTCGATTGATGTATATAAAATAACAAAGTTAAAAACTTGGTTATGCTAAATTTCATTTATAAAAATTAAAAGGATTAAGCTAAATGGTTGAGTTAAGCATCATTATTCCTACTTATGGAAGAGTCACAAAAATAAGAAATGCAATACAAAGTGCACTTATAAACTCACTTTGTGAGGTAATAGTTGTTGATGATAATGGTAAAGGGTCAGAGCATCAGCTAAATACAGAGTCTATTTTAGAGGATTTAATTGTCTCTAAAAAAATAAAATACATACCATTAGAAAAAAACTCAGGAGCAGGGATTGCCAGAAACATTGGTATTAAGCAAGCCAATGGCGAGTATGTAACTTTTTTAGACGATGATGATTTTTTTATAGATGGGAAATTACTCGAAAAACTTAACTTTTTTAAACACCAACAAGAGCAGCCTGCTGTCTGTTGTAGCCATATGCAAGTAGAAGAAAATGGTAAAGGTGTTTTAGCAAACGATGATAAGTTTGTAGGCCATGACGCTAAGACCTTTTTGCTATCTGGGAGTTGTTATACTTCAATGATAATGATTAAAAAAAGTGTTTTAGAAGCCATAGGTGGGTTTTATGATACACCTTACTTACAAGATCATACCTTAATGTTAAAGGCCTTTATTCAAAATTATAGTGTGTGCGTATTTGCTGAAAATGTCTTTGTGCATACAATCCACAATGGAGCGAGTATTACCACAGGTACTCGACCAATAGCAGGCGTACAGCTCAGGTGTAAATTAGAAAAAGAGCTAAGTAATAAGGTCACGTTGTCAGCTTCAGAGCAAAACGATTTGAATTATAGGTGGAGCACAATTGACTATCATAATTACTGGCTTGAACATGGGCGCAATTTCTCTTTATTTAAATTTTTGTTCACAAAAATAGTATGGCGCTCAAGAACAAGCGAACAACTTTATGAATCATTTAAGTTACTCGTAAAGTTTGGGATGAAATATCAATATTACTCAAAGTAAAAGGAAGCTTTATTTTGATCTATCACAATAAAACTTTTCTGTTAAATAGAACAATGTTGATTCTTGTTTTTGTATCATTAGTTTCACTGCTAGCGCCTTTTTATATAGGAATTTTTGCTTTATTCACGTATTTAACAACTAAAAGATCTGAGTGGCTTTACGTTTTTTTTATTAGCTTTATTTTGCTTTTTTGCAATATGAATTTACACAAAGAAGCATGGGCATTTGGCGATTTTTTAGGAATAGGCAATGACTTAGGCTGGTATTCAACCCAATGGTTTGCATTCAATAATTATCAATATGGTTTTTTGAGTATTTTTGATGAAGATTATGCAATTTTTATTAATGATGGCTTTTTGGTACAACCGAAAATATCGGAGCCGATTTATCATGGCTATTCTTACTTCTTTTCAAAATTAACGAATGGCAATTATATATTTTATACGTATACGATTACGTTATTTATCTATTTACCAGCATGTATTGTTATTTACAAGATATTAGATTCAGCTAAATTTAGTGAGGTGTTAATTGCGTTAGCGCTGATGTTTTTTATTTTTTATTCAATGAAATTTACAAACATGTTTAACATGATACGGCATTATTGCTCAGGTTCTTTCTTAATTATTACTCTGTTTTTTTTATATTTTGACAAAATACGCTTCGCCATTTTTTTTGGTGTCATCGCATCATTAACACATAATGCAGCCGTGGTTGTTTGTGCAATTTATTTTGTTGTTTATTATGTTACGGCCTCTGATGAAAGAAGTAATAGATACAAAATTTTATATGTCGTTATGGGCTCTGCGGCAATATCAATATTATACCTTTTAGTTTATTACGCCACATTTACCAATTATGAAGAATTAGATGATAGAGGTTCAGGAATACTATTTAAGCTTTTAGATGTTGCTATCGTACTGCTTTCTATATTCGCCTATATGGTTAGGCGTAAATCGACATTTGATAAGATGTGGTTTTATTATATAGGTATTATCGTATTAATTTGTTTTATGCATACAACAAACTTCTTACAGCTACGCTATTATGCCTACTTTGATTATTTTAGATGGATTGGCTTGGTATATATATTTTCTTTAATACTACGTGTTGTCAGGCTAAAGCTACTGTTTTTTTCATTATCTTTAATCGCGTTTATTTTATTTTTGTGGTACAGAATTTATATTTCTGATTTCGATTTTAACGGAATGTTCCACCATTATTTCTTTATAAAATTTTAACTTCATATTATGTAATAACTACTTATAAGGATTGTAATGAAAATTTTATTATTAACAACATGTATATGTAATGACGAAAATATCAAAGACTTAAAAAGACTAATACTATCGATAAATAGTGTAAGAAACATTCAATTTGTACACTATGTACTATTACAAAGTGCAGATGGCTACAGTGAAGAGTGTTTACTTGGGCTAGCTAGTAACTATACGCTAATCACAATTAGTCAAAGTCATATTGTGTCGTTATCAAAGGCCAGAAATAAGCTTATTAAAGAAGTGAACAGTCGGTATTCATTGAATGATTTTGATTTCGTGTCCTGCCCAGACGATGACTGTTGGTACCCAGAAGGGTTTTGGAATAGCTTTAATGAACTACAAGCACTCAGTCGATTTGAATTGTTTTATACTCAATTTTCATCAGCACCAAGTATTAGCCCCTTTACTTCTAATGAACATAATTCGTCAAACTTAATACGATACGCATCATCTAACACTACATTTTATGCATCTAAAGTATTTAATGAAGTAGGGCTGTTTGATGAAAACTTTGGCGTCGGCGCTAAAAATAATGGAGGTGAAGATTTGGACTTTGCAATAAAAGCTTCACTTATTAGTAAGGTTATATTTTTTATGAACTCTGCAGCTATTGGCCATCGTGATCCATTACCAGAATTTAGATATAAGTATTTTCAAGGCTCTTTCGCGGTATTAAATAACCACAAACTAAAAAGTACTGCTCTTTACTATCACTATTTGCGAAAGCTTATGGTTGGTATTTTTTATTATTCACAAAGAAAAATAAAGTTTGCTGACTTTAAAGTAATAAAATAGGAGCTTAAAGCGATGGACCCTATCTTAAAGTCATTAACTTTAGTCAATGAGGTATCTTTAGCCAGTATTTTAGAGCGTATCACAAATACGGATAAAGCAATTTCGATCGGTTTTTTAAATCAGTATGCATATAACTTAATAAGTAGTAGTGATGCTATAAAAGCTAACTTTTTCGATTTAGATTATTTATTCAGAGACGGTAAAGGGGTTGAATTAGCGTGCTTGTACAACAATATTGACCCTCAATCTAACTTAAATGGTACAGACTTTATTCCGCGATTAATCTCGCAATTATATTTATCTAACAAGGAAATGACCCTTTTTGCGTACGGTACTCAGCAACCTTGGTTAGATATAGGTGCAACCTCGCTTTTTAACACCTCCCAATATTATAGTTTAAATGGGTTTAAAGATGTCGACTGTTATCTTGAGCACAATTTACAGTATCAAACTGAGAGTCTTAACGTAGTCGTTCTTGCTATGGGTATGCCTAAGCAAGAGCTGATAGCTACACAACTAAAACTACAGAGCAAAAATAAAATGATAATAATATGTGGTGGTGCAATATTGGATTTTCAAGCGGGTAGGGTAAAGCGCGCACCGACGATATTTAGAAAGCTTGGTTTTGAGTGGCTATACAGATTTGCTCTAGAGCCTAAAAGGTTATTTTCTCGTTATGTTGTCGGGATCCCATTGTTTTTTTTAAATGTATATCGCTCCAGTACTAAAAGAGTTTTGTAATTAAAGGGAGTGGTAAAAGTTAATTTCTATTAGCGTGAAGCTAACGCTTAAATCAAAGATATAACAACAATTTGATGGCTATTTTTGACGTGAGATCTACATTATTGCGATAAATTGTACTAACCTTAATAAAAGCAATGTAATTAATAATAATTTTAGTATGTTAGGTAAAATGTTTTTAAGGGAGGGTGATTCTAATGAATTATAAAAGTTATTGTCATTTAAGTCAGGATATAAAAGAACACTTGCCTAAAATACAGAGTTTAAACTTTGATTTAATTGTAGGCCTTCCAAGAAGTGGTTTAACACCAGCTAATATGCTGGCATTGTATTTGAATATTCATTGTACGGATTTGATTTCTTTAATTAATAATTCAGAGCTCAAAACAGGAAGTACACGAAAAAGTAAAAATCAATATTTAAAATACCCACAAAACGCACAAAAAATATTATTAGTGGATGACAGTATTGCAAAAGGTGACTCGATTAAAGCTGATATGGCTTTAATTCCCACATATTTACACAGTAAAATTACGACATGTGCAATTTACTCATCGCTAAAACAAAGAAATGATGTTGATTTTTTTCTAGAGTACCTACCATCACCAAGGGTGTTTGAATGGAACATTTTTCATCATCCAATTTTAACGACTGCTTGTTTAGATATAGATGGTGTTTTGTGTATTGACCCTACTGAAGAGCAAACTAATGATGCCGAAAAGTACATTGAGTTTATTTTAAATGCACAGCCATTATTTATACCCTCTAGAAAAGTTTATGCGCTTGTTACCAGCCGGTCAGAAAAGTATCGAGAACAGACTGAGATATGGTTAAAAAAGTATAAAGTAGAATACGAGTATTTAATTATGCAAGATTTACCTGGTAAAGAAGGAGGACAAAAGCAAATTAGTCATGCAAAGCATAAAGCTTTATTTTATCAAAAAAGTAGTGCAGAGCTTTTTATTGAAAGCGACTATAAGCAAAGTATTGAAATTAATCATATCACTAAAAAACCAGTTTTTTGTGCAGCTAGTAACCAAATAATTAACAACGGCTTTTATAATCTAAAGCATGAAGCAGTTACAAGCTTAAAAGAACGGTTGGCTTCGTTTATACCTCGTGGCATAAAAAATCAGATTAAAAAATTATATTAACTTTATTTACAAAGACTTATCTTGTTCTTTAGATAAATAGAGCCTAGCTTATATTATTGTTAATTTGCAAGTGTGTAGGGCTCCCATCAACTCAAAATATAAAAGCTAAGTTTTCAGTATTCACCGTATTTAGGCTTGATATTGTTTGCGCTTAAGCTCTTCAGTACTTAGCGTTTTTTGTTTATTAACTAACGCCAAACGTTTGTGTAAGCCTTACTGGTTAGTCATTGCCACCGTGTGCAGTATAACATTCCCCCAGGCTACCTTAAACCCACCAAATAATAGACGCACTATGCTTATTTAAAACTTAGAAGCAAACACTTATAACGTGTTTTCGGTTGTGTTATTAATTATTATCTAAACCAGTTAGCGGTCTGCTCTCTTACTTTTT
>NZ_JACJDO010000003.1:0-146044 GCF_014163535.1 Pseudoalteromonas sp. SR45-4 | reverse complement strand
TCCTTCAGACCCCACCGTTGGCCAGTGACGCCCTTGCCATTCAGATTATCTTCCCCTTAGTCAGGGTGATAAGGCATCTTTCAGCCTATCGGGTTTGCCAGCTTCGCTGGGCAAACAAAAAACCCAGCAACGTTAGTTACTGGGTTTTAAATTTGGTGCGGATGGGGGGACTTGAACCCCCATGCCCTAAAGCACCACCCCCTCAAGGTGGCGTGTCTACCAATTCCACCACATCCGCATTTATTAAGCTTGCGCTTAGGTGTTAAACTTTATGATTTATTTGAGGAGTATAAATCGTTTAACGTTTTAGCTTTTACGCTAAATTAATTTGGTACGTCAGAGCGTTGCTCTTTCGAAGATGTAACTGGCACATCTTCTTCAACAGGAATAACTGTTTCTAAAGCTGGTGCTGCTTCAAGGTTTTCCCATTCATCAGTCTTTTTAATATGACTTGCAGTAAGGTTGCCCAGTACTATGCTTAATATAAAAAACACAGAAGCTAAAACTGTCGTTGTTTTAGTCATAAAGTTACCTGCACCTGATGATCCGAAAACAGTTGACGAAGCACCCGCGCCAAATGAAGAACCCATATCGGCACCTTTACCTTGCTGGATTAAAACCATTCCAACAAGCGCTAAAGCTACAACTAAATAAACTACTAGTAAAATTTCGTACATTTATACGGTCCCTTTTGCACTGTTGCAGATAGCAGCAAATGAATCTGCTTTTAAACTTGCGCCACCAATTAGGCCGCCGTCTATATCTGTTTGTGCAAATAATAATTCGCTATTTTTTTCGTTAACGCTACCACCATATAAGATGGTTAGCCCTTGTGCTAAATCGCTGTTTAATGAAGCGATTTTGTCACGGATAAATTTATGAACGCTTTGTGCCTGTTCTGGCGATGCAGTCTTACCTGTGCCTATGGCCCAAACGGGTTCATATGCTATCACAGAATCTTTGAGTGCTGCTACACCTAATTTTTCAATTACTGCATCAATTTGTGCAGCAACTATTTGTTCTGTTTTACCGTTTTCTTGCTCACTTTCGCTCTCTCCAACACATAAAATTGGCGTTAAACCAACTTGTTGTGCGCGAGCAAATTTTGCAGCTACGACATCATTGCTTTCTTTGTATATACTACGACGCTCTGAGTGACCTACTAATACATATTGGGCGCCCAACTCTTTAATAAGTTGTGCATCAACTTCACCGGTAAATGCACCGGGGGTATTTTCTGACACAGTTTGAGTTCCCGTTGAAACACCGCTGGCTATCATTGCTGACACTAACGGAAACGGAGGAAATAAAACAATGTCTATCTCGTTTGATTTAACATTGTTAATAGCATCAGACATTTGTTTAACCAGCTCTAAAGAGCCATTCATTTTCCAATTGCCTGCGACCATCGCCTTGCGTGCTGCCATTTTTCCACTCCACATGAGAAAGCGGTCGAGATATTAACTCGACTCGCCCAAAGTTACAAGAGGTTATTGTTATCAATCAGTTTGTTTGCTCATAGATTCAACAACCGCGGCTATTTTTTCTGCGCTGTCGATTACTAACTTCTCTTGTTCGGCCTCAACCATAACACGTACAACAGGTTCAGTGCCTGATTTACGTAGTAACACACGCCCCTTTTCACCTAAAGTTTGCTCAACCTCTGCTACTGCAGCTAATACTGCAGGCGCTTTTGTCGGATCTGTACCTGGGGTGTAACGTACGTTAATCATTTTCATTGGGTACTTAGTAAAACCAGTACCTAAGTCTTGTAATGTTTTATTTTGCGCAACCATAGCAGCTAGTACTTGCAAGCTTGAAATAATGCCATCGCCGGTGCTAATTAAATCAAGGTTTAATACATGGCCCGAGCTTTCGCCGCCAATAGTCCAGCCTTTTTGTTGTAGCAACTCCATTACATAACGGTCGCCTACTTTACTGCGTGCAAATTCAATACCTTTGGCTTTCAATGCATTTTCAAGGCCCATGTTTGACATAACAGTGCCAACAACACCACCACCTAAATTATCATCTTGCGCTGCTTGGCAGGCAATAATATACACTAAGTCATCACCATCAAACACACGACCATTATGATCAACCATCATTACACGGTCGCCATCGCCATCATAGGCAATGCCCACATCTGCATTATGTTCAAGCACTTTACGTTTTAGGGTATCTACGTGAGTAGCGCCGCATTCATGGTTAATATTTACACCATTGGGCTCACACGCATGCGTGATTATATTTGCACCTAGTTCGCGCATAACTGAAGGTGCAATATGGTAAGTTGCGCCATTGGCACAATCGAGTACAATTTTTAATCCTTCAAGCGACAAGCTTTGTGGAAATTGGCTTTTACAAAATTCGATATAACGACCATCAGCGCTAGTTAAGCGACTCGCTTTACCTAATTTATCTGACTCAACACAAGTCATTGGTTCATCAAGCATGGCTTCAATTTCAAGCTCTACTTTGTCATCAAGCTTTAAACCGCGACAGTTAAAAAACTTTATGCCGTTATCGTAATACGGATTGTGCGATGCACTAATTACTATGCCGGCCTCGGCTCTAAATGTTTGTGCTAAATAAGCAATCGCAGGGGTTGGCATAGGGCCCAGTAATACAACATCGATTCCTGCTGCAATTAACCCTGCTTGTAATGCGGTTTCTAACATATAGCCTGAAATGCGGGTATCTTTACCTATCATCACTTTTTTAGTGCCATTTTCTGATAGGACACGGCCCGCAGCCCAACCTAGTTTCATTGCAAACTCAGGATTTATAGGATGCTCACCCACGAGCCCGCGTACACCATCGGTGCCAAAATATTTTCTTTCTTTCATTTAAAGTACTCCTTGTTTGCAGGCTTGTAGTACGTTAAGTACATCTGCGGTTTCTTTTACGTCGTGTACACGAATAATATGCGCACCATTTTGTGCTGCGATTAATGCGCCCGCTAAACTGCCGGCCAATCGCTCATTTGTATTTCTATTTAATAAGTTGCCAATCATCGACTTACGCGATAATCCCGCTAATAACGGTAAACCAAACTGATTAAAGTCATTAAACTGCGCCAGTAGTTGGTAATTGTGGCTGAGTGTTTTACCAAAACCAAAACCAGGATCAAGAATAAGTTGTGTTTGCTTAATCCCCGCTGTTTTACACGCAGCAATACGCTGACTAAAAAACTGTTTTATATCTGCAAATAAATCGTCATAGTGTGGCGCTGCCTGCATGCTGCGAGGTTGGCCTTGCATATGCATTAAACACACCGCAACATCAGGAAACTGCGCCACTACGTTCAGTGCGTCGCTTTCTTGTAATGCACGTACGTCATTAACAATATCGGCCCCAGCTAAAATAGCTTGGTGCATTACTTGTGCTTTGCTGGTATCAATAGATATAACGCAATCACTGTTTTCACGAATTGCTTTAATCGCTGGTATTACACGTGCTAATTCATCCTCAAGGCTCACATCAGGAGCACCTGGGCGAGTCGACTCTCCGCCAATATCTATAATTTGCGCCCCGTCGTCTAACAATTGCAGCGCACGCTGCAGCGCAATATCAGGGTCTATAAACTGCCCGCCATCTGAAAATGAATCGGGAGTAACATTAAGTATTCCCATAATTACTGGATTTGCCAAACTTAGTGTACGTTTGCGAGGCAAGTTTAGTAAATTATTCATGATGACCTTTTTTGTTTGAATTAGCTGAAGTTTATTTTATACGTTTGATACAAAAAAGCCCCGAGGTTCGGGGCTTTTAGTTTAGCTATTTTAACGATTATTCAGCTTTGTCATCAAGGTTTGTTTCATCTTTTTTAGCTTCATCAGTTGGTTTTTGATCTTCATCAACTAATTTTTCTGCTGAAACATCTTCTTTAACTGGCTTTTTTTCATGGCGGTCATGCGCATCGCGTGGTTCACGAACTTCTTGGCGCGCCATTAAATCATCAATTTGCTTAGCATCAATCGTTTCGTACTTCATCAGCGCATCTTTCATTGCGTGTAGAATATCGATATTTTCTTTTAATATCGCTTCTGCTCGTTGATAGTTACGATCTGACAATAAACGTACTTCGCTATCGATAATTTTAGCTGTTTCGTCCGATATACTCATAGAGCGGCCACCGCCCATGTACATATCGTTTTGATCTTCTGCGTAAAGTAGTGGTCCAAGTTTTTCACTTAAACCCCAGTGCGTTACCATTTTACGGGCAATATCACTCGCACGTTCAATATCGTTACTAGCACCTGTGGTTACTTTATCTGCACCATAAATAAGTGCTTCTGCGATACGTCCGCCATACAGGCTTGAGATCATCGACTCTAGCAATTCTTTCGAATGGCTTACACGGTCTTGTTCAGGCAAGTACATAGTTACACCTAGCGCACGGCCACGTGGAATTATAGATACTTTATAAACAGGATCATGCTCTGGCACCATACGACCAACAATAGCATGGCCAGCTTCGTGGTACGCTGTCATGGCTTTTTCTTGCTCGCTCATCACCATGGTTTTGCGCTCAGCGCCCATCATGATTTTATCTTTAGCAGCGTCAAACTCAGCCATACTAACAACACGTTTATTACCGCGTGCCGCATAGAGTGCAGCTTCGTTTACTAGGTTTGCTAAATCAGCACCTGAAAAACCCGGTGTACCGCGTGCAATTAAAGCTGCTTCAACGTTGTCGCCTAATGGCACTTTACGCATATGTACTTTAAGTATTTGCTCACGACCACGAATATCAGGTAAGCCAACTTCAACTTGGCGGTCAAAACGACCCGGACGAAGTAAGGCTGGATCTAATACGTCTGGGCGGTTAGTTGCAGCAATAACGATAATACCTTCGTTACCACCAAAACCATCCATTTCTACTAGCATTTGGTTTAGCGTTTGCTCACGTTCGTCGTTACCGCCGCCCATACCAGCACCACGTTTACGACCTACAGCATCTATTTCATCAATAAAGATAATACAGGGTGATGCTTTTTTAGCTTGCTCGAACATATCTCGTACGCGAGATGCGCCCACACCAACAAACATTTCAACAAAGTCCGAACCAGAAATAGTAAAGAACGGCACTTTTGCTTCACCAGCAACGGCTTTAGCAAGTAACGTTTTACCTGTACCAGGAGGACCAACCATCAACACGCCTTTAGGAATGCTGCCACCTAATTTTTGGAATTTTGATGGGTCGCGTAAAAAATCTACCAATTCTGATACATCTTCTTTTGCTTCATCACAGCCAGCAACATCGGCGAAAGTGGTTTTAATTTGATCTTCGCTCATTAAGCGCGCTTTGCTCTTACCAAACGACATTGCGCCTTTACCGCCACCGCCTTGCATTTGACGCATGAAAAATATCCACACACCAATAAGCAGTATCATTGGGAACCAAGAAATAAATATACTTGCTAAAAATGACTGCTCTTCAGGTTTAACCCCTTTCACATTGACGTTACTTTTTAACAAATCATTTAAAATGTCTTTGTCGTAAATAGGCATAATCGTTTGAAAACGTTCGCCACTGGTTTTAGTACCTGTAATTGTGCCACTGGTACTTTCAATTGCCACTTCTTGTATAGAGCCACTGCGGGCATCTTTAACAAATTGACTATAACTTGTTTGACGATCTACTTGATCGCCGCCATTAAAGCTCTGAAATACTGACATCAGCACAACTGCAATAACCAGCCAGAGTATTAGATTTTTTGCCATATCGCTCAAGGGGTTAACCTCTTGTATCCAATTAATTTAAATTCAACTAAACGCCCAACAACTGTACTACAGTTTATATCCAGTCGCTACTATATATACTTCCCGTGAACGGGCGCGCGAGGCATCTGGTTTACGTATCTTCACTGTTTTAAAACTATTACGTACATCTTGCAAGAACTGATCAAAGCCTTCACCTTGGAATACTTTAACAATAAATGCACCATTTTTCTTTAATACTTGATTACACATATCCAGTGCAAGCTCGACCAAATACATGCTACCAGCTTGATCAACCGAATTGTTACCACTCATATTTGGTGCCATGTCAGAGAGTACCACATCAACATTTTTGCCATCAATACGTTTTAACAATGCACTTAACACTGCTTCTTCACGAAAGTCGCCTTGTAAAAAGTCAACACCCGCTAATGAATCCATAGGGAGGATATCGCACGCTATAACTTGTCCTTTATCTCCTACTTTTTCTGCCAAGTATTGTGACCAACTACCCGGTGCAGCCCCCAAATCAACAACAGTCATTGCTGGGCGGAGTAACTTGTCTCTACTTTGGACCTCATCTAATTTAAAAACAGCTCGAGAACGCCAACCTTTTTTTTGCGCCTCTTGAACATATTTATCATCAAAATGTTCTTTCAGCCATCGCTGTGAACTGGCTGACTGTTTTTTATTTGTCATAAATTAACACGCAACTAATTAGTAATATTCTTTAGATGGCGGTAGAATACCCTTAATTCAAGCCATATTCAGCAAAATTTGTATAAACATGACATTATCAAACAAACAAAAGCAGTTTTTAAAAGGTCAGGCACATAGCCTCAAGCCTGTAGTTTTACTAGGTTCTAACGGTTTAACCGAAGGCGTAGTAGTAGAAATTCAAAGCGCATTAGAAATTCACGAATTAATTAAAGTGAAGGTTCCAACTGATGATCGCGAAACTAAAGCACTCATTTTTGAAGCAATTGTGCGTGAAACTGGTGCAACTAAATTACAATCAATTGGTCACACTATTGTGCTTTACCGCCAAAGTGAAGAGAAAAAAATTAAATTACCGCGTGGCTAAACACTACTTGTAGGATTTACCCGGTAATATAAAAAAACCAGCACCCGCTGGTTTTTTATTATCTGTCACTTTTAAATTAATGATTAAAATCCATAGTGAGTTCACTGACCCTATATTGTGGTGCATCTTTTGGGGCTTTATCGCGTATTTTATCTAGTATGTAATAGCGCGAAAACTCATCTTCAGACATAGCACTCACCGTACCTTTTGAAAGCAGTGCCGTAAGTTCAGGCGTGGTATTACTGTGTCCTACAACAATTACAACACCCTGTAATTTTAGTAGTTTACTTTCAAGTGAAGTTAAATCAGCTGCATCATACATTTTTACTGTAGTGCTTAAGTAAGCAGCCATTGGCGCTGCTGTTTGTAATGTACGCTTATAATTGCTGCTAAATAGCTGCACGTTTTTATGTTGTTTTATTAACTGTACCAAATACTGTGCACGTTGTGCGCCAAGCACTGTAAGCGACGGGTTTTTACCGGCTTGTTTTTCACTGTGGCGAAATAAATAAATCTTATCTGGGGCGGCAAATACAAATTGGCTATTAAACACCATAACCAGTAGCGCCAAGATTAAAAGCCTTTTATCTTTAATCATGATTTTTAGCCTCGCTTATATTTAAGCACTCTATTTATAAACTCTGTTGTAAGTTCATTTATCACCCCAGTTTCGGCATTTATTATTAAGCTAAAACCCACATTTAAATGAGGAAAAACCACTAAATCGGTGCGATAGCCTTGCACCCAACCACTATGGTAATAAAGGGTTTCATCATCGTAGTTATATACTCGCCAACCTAGCCCATAAAAAGCCTCACTAAGATGACCTTTCCATACTCGTCGGTATTGCTCTTTTTTGGTATGCGTATAGGGACGTGTTTGTACCGCTAATGCATCGAGCGATAATACATTTGGGTACTGACCTAATTGCGCCTTTAGCCATATTGCCATATCGGCAGCACTGGCATTTATGCCTGCAGCGGGGGCTACTTTATAATAATTTTTTTTCAGCTTAGCGCTATACCAACGTTTTTTCCCTCTTACATGTGGAAATGCGTAGTTTTTATCTTGCACCATAGCGTCATAGCCTAAACTAGTGTCATGCATTTTTAAGGGCGTAAAAATAGCGTCATTTAGCCACTGAGAGTAACTTTTATGAGTACTCCTTAAAATTACATCGTCAATTAAACTAAACATCACATTTTGATAGCCATAACACTGCCCAGGATCGCATATGGGCGCTACCGTAAGTAGCTTTTCAACAATATCTGGATAACTCATTCGTGATTCAATTAGGTTATCGTAGGCGTTGGGAACTAGGCCACTAGAGTGACTTAAAATATGATAAACCTTTAAATTATCTTTGTAGTCGGTGTTAGCAAATTCAGGAATATAGTCGCTAATAGGCTGGTATAAATCTATTTCCCCTTCACTTGCAAGCTTAGCAGCTAACGATCCTGCAAAGGTTTTAGACACCGATGCTAATCTAAAACGTGTATGTTGATTAACCCTTTGAGAGCTACCCACTTTGGTAAAGCCCATGGTATGAATATAATCACTCGACTGCATATTAACAATCGATAAAGCCGCGCCAGGTATACCTTTTCGTTTAAGCTTTTTTTCTGCGTAACGCCCATATTTTTTTACAAATGCAGACCAATCTGGATCTACATTTGCAGCAACCTCTGAGTGGGTTATTAAAATACAAAAGGCGAGCAGGTAATAAATCGAGTAATTAAGGTACTTCATCGGTGGCTGTTTTTTCTTTTTTTAATTGCTTCTATGCATATAATATCATGAACTTTTGTCAAGACTAACGTACAATATGTTGATTATTGGCCTTTTACTGAGTGTGAAGTATTTATGCGTTTTTTAGTTGTACCACTTTTTATATTATTTTCATCGGGTTGCGCTATAACCACAACAACAAATCAGCCTGCTGAGCCATTGGCAATGCCCTTAAAGCCAATGTTAAAAAGTCAGACATACCAACTGGAGTATGAGGCACAACACACCTCGCCTAAAGTAAAGTCAGTGCAATTACCAGCTCATAAAGTAATGAAAAACCAAACGGTTAAAATTGTTACCGACAGAGTAAGTGTAACCGACACTTTACTGGCGCAAATAAGCCAAGCGCTCAATGACAAACAACTAAAAGTAACTACTAAAAACGATAGTGATTACACACTTGCTATTCATCAAGTTGATCTGTCGTTTACCGATGATAGTAAATACACGTTAAATCAGCCCAAACAACCTTATGCTCTATACTCTAAAGTTGCACAGCAATTTCCAACCCAGCAGTGTGCAACTATTTTAGCGCAAGTTAGCATGCGCTTAACGCATAAAGCCTCTGGTGATGTTGTTTGGTTTGCAAAATCATCTTTAGATAGCACTAGCTTTCATCGTGAATCACTGATTTATAGCTTTACCGAAGAGCAAAAAATCACTAATGAACTTGAAGTAGTCGCCTTTGTCCACCAGCAAAATACCGAACAAGCACGTTTAGCACGTGCCGAGGCAAATACAAAGGTAACTATTCCTAAATATAATACAATGAGCAAGCTTAGCACACTGACTAAAGTGCAAGGCCCGTGTACTCGCACAGAAATAAGTGCTTTAGCACCAATGATGCAGTTTTATTTAAGCAGTATATTAATCGACAAAATTAAAGTGATATAAGCGTAAGTTAAACACTACATTTTTTTACAGGTTTAAAGGAACGTTTAACAATATACTACGCTTTATAACCATTACTTATTTAGGTTCCAAGGATGAAGCACTCAATACTTAGCTATTTTTTATGTTACACCTGCTTATTATTTGCCTGTGTATTTAGTGCCCATAGTACTGCCAGTAACCGCTATTATGCTGATAACACCTTAGAGCCTATTCAAGGCTTTGCATGGGACTGGAGCGCCGGTACTGGTTATTATATTGAAGACTCTTACCTTATCGGCATGGACTCCTATGACGATGGTATTGAATTAGATCTCAGCCTTGCGGTTTCTTTTGATAACTTTTATCTCGATTATGACCATAACCAACTCAGCGGCGGCCTTGTTATAGGCTACAGTCTAATTAACAAATATAATTGGGAGCTCGATATAATCGGTGCTAACGCCCAAGCTGGGTTTGGTCAAAAAGGCTTGGGGTTTTATAACAATGGTGTGGTTGAGGAATTACGCGGCATTAAAAAGCGTAAGTATGACTTTAATACAGGCCTTAGATTTACCCACAGATTTGATGGCTCACAGGTTTCTATTGAATTTTTGCATGATATTTCAAACGCCCACAATGGCTGGGTATTTAATTCTTTTTTTAGCAAAATACAACCTTGGCGTAACTGGGAGTTTCGCTCAGGCATAGGCTTTAGTGCCTACTCTGCTGACTTTACTAACTATTATTTTGGTATTGAGCAAAGTGAAGTTACCTTGCTGCGTCCTGCCTATAAAACCAATGCCAGCAGCAGCATTATGCTTGAGTTTCATGCTGAGTACCCGCTTAACCAAGACTGGGTGTTTTTAGCCGGCTGGTTAACGACTTTATTTTCTAAAGAAATTGACGACAGCCCTATTATTTCTCAAGGGTACCAACACAAAGCCAAGCTAGGCGTGCGTTATGTATTTTAGACGCTGGTGTTATTTACTATTAGCTTACCCTGGCAGTTTACTCGCCGAGGTGCCCCAAGAGGTAACCGCACTTAGTGCAATACCTAATACCTGCGTGGCACTACGTGAAGGCCGCCACTGTTATACTGAAGTGGTTTTATCATGGCAGCAGCCCACAATAGGTAACTACTGCTTACGAGACGCTACCTCAAAATATATTATGCAATGTTGGCTTAAGCAGCAACACGGCGTTTTTAATTATGCATTTGACTCTGAGCAGAGCTTATCATTTGAATTATTTGATAGTAATACTGCAAAAGTCATAGCCACCACTGAAGTAAAGTTACAGTGGGTTTATCAAAACAGGCAGAAAAAACGCCGTTGGCGATTGTTTTAATAAGGAAGTCTTATGGATAATTACGGTACTATTTTACTCGTTGAAGATGATATTTCTTTGGCACAATGGGTGGCTGAATATTTAACAGAACAAGGCTATTGTGTACATGTTTGTCATCGCGGTGATGAAGTTGTTGGCCAAGTTAAAACCTTGAAACCGCAGTTAATACTACTTGATATTATGCTTCCTGGGTTAGACGGCATAAGCGTTTGTCGCGAGCTACGTAGCTTTTATCAAGCTCCTATTATTATGCTAACAGCTCGTGATGACGAAATGGATGAAGTGATTGGCTTAGAGGTAGGTGCCAGTGACTACATAATGAAACCGGTACGCCCTCGTGCATTACTAGCAAGAATAAAGTCAGCCCTTAGGCTCACCACCCAAAGCAGCCAATCTCATAAACAGCATAGTATTATTAATGTAGGGGCTTTGAGCATTAATAGTGAGTCGCGAAGCGTTAAACTTAACGATATCGATATAAATATATCTAGCGCTGAGTATTTATTGCTGCATTACTTAGCCAGTAACGCAGGGCAAGTTGTATCACGCGATGCGGTGTTTAAAGCAACCAAAGGACGCGAGTACGACGGCCTTGATAGAAGTGTTGATGTGCTTATTTCTGCGCTACGTAAAAAGTTTAATGACGATCCGCAAAACCCTGAAAAAATTAAAACAATTTGGGGACGAGGTTATTTACTCGTTGCCACTGCTTGGTAGCTACAAATGAAAAAGTTTTATATTGCACTGCTTAGCAGCGCACTGCTTTCGATTATTGTTTTAGGCTGGCTTATTGACGCTTTTAGTCAAAATACACACGCCCCTTTAGACGAATTTAGCATGCAAAGTAAAATGATTGCAGGGTTTAGCAAACAGCTTGCTACTCTCCCCCCTGCACAGCGCAGTAATTATGTTACAAAGTTAGCCAACGACTTTAGCCTGCCGCTTACCTATAAGCTAAACGACACTTTAGCGCTTAGCCCTGCCTTACTTATGCAAATGCAAACCCATGGTGGGTTAATTTTAGAGGGCGAACAGGGTTTTCATATGCTTTATAGCAACCAAGCATTAAGCCCTTATCATTTATCTATGCGCCTCGATAACTCATTTGAAGCAGAGCAACGCGACGATATTATTCTAACCTTATTATTTTACGCTGGGTTGTGTGTATTTATGGGCTTTATTATTTATCCCTTAGCCAAACGCTTGAGCGTGTTAAATGAAGCAGCTAAAAAATTTGCATCGGGTGATGTTAAAACTCGTATCAAAGTCTCTCATTTCACGTATATAAAAGATGTAGAGCTCACCTTTAACCGTATGGCGAGTCAAATAGAAAAGCTGGTTGCTGAAAATAAGCTAATGGCTTCGAGTTTATCCCATGACATTCGCACCCCCATAGCTTGCCTGCGATTTGGTTTAGATGCTGCAATAGATAGCAATGACATGCCAAAAGTGAAGCAATATTTAACCCGCATGGAAAATGACTTAGACCATATGGAGTCTATGCTAAAAAGCTACCTAGCCTTTGCCACGCTAGAACAAAATGCCAACCGCTTAACCTACTCTGCAACCCATATGCGCAGCTACTTTGAAGATATTTTAGCGCAGCTATCGCCTAAATTAGACTCCCACAAACTCAGTGTGCAACTTAATAGTAGTAACGATGTTATTTATGCCGACTTACATTGGCTTGCCAGAGCCGTTACTAACTTAATTAATAATGCCTGCGACTTTGCCCTGCAACATATTTATGTAAGTGCCACTGTCAATGAGCAACATATTATTATTACCGTAGAGGACGATGGTCCAGGCATAGCAGCTGAAAACTTTAGCAAAGTATTTAGCCCTTTTTTTCGCGAAAACAACCACCGTAATCGAGCTGATAAAAGTTATGGCCTCGGATTAGCAATTGTTGAAAAAGTAGCTGACTGGCATCACGGCCGTGTTTATGCAGGCAAAAGTAAGCAGTTAGGTGGAGCTTGTTTTACCCTGAAAATAGCTCAACAACACCCTAGTGTAAAGTAAAGGCTACACACTGTAAATTAACAATTATTAAACAATATCAAGCTGTTAATTTTTAGTTTTAAGTTACTTTATTAAAATCTATGTTCATAACACAGAGTTTAATAAAGTAATTGTGCTAGATCAGCAAATTAGCACTTTTTATTTTTTTACATTTCCAGTAGATTGTCTGCGCCGTCACAAAATAGAGAAGTACAATAATATGAGTGCAGTAAGAGGCGAGTTTAGCTCTCGCTTTGGTTTTATAATGGCCGCCGCAGGATCTGCTGTAGGTTTAGGTAACATTTGGGGTTTCCCTACACAAACCGCAAGTAATGGTGGTGCCGCATTTTTAATTGCGTATTTAGTACTGGCATTCTTTTTGGCTTATCCTGCTTTAATGGCGGAGCTAATGATTGGTCGTCATGGCCAAGCAAATGCGGTTTCTTCACTTAGAAAAATATCTAATAAACCTTGGCAAAAACATTTTTCTTTTGCGGTTGGTTTTGGCGGTATTTTATGTGCTGGCTTTATTTTAAGCTTTTATGCCATTGTTGCTGGTTGGATGCTAAGTGCAACAGCAGAACCTATTACAACGTTAGTGGGCGCAAACTCTGCATCTGCTTGGCTAGGTGAACAGTCACTTAGCAGAAACATCATTTTCACTATGATCTTTATTGTACTAACCGTTGCTATTATTAGTCGTGGCGTTGAAAACGGAATCGAAAAATGGTCAAAACGTTTAATGCCTGCTTTGCTCAGCATTTTATTTGCGTTAATTATTTATGTAATGACCCAAGATGGCGCTATTGAAGGCTTAAAGGCGTATTTAGTACCTGATTTCTCATCTATTTTTGATGCTAACTTGTTAGTTAGTGCACTAGGGCAAGCATTCTTTTCATTATCACTAGGTACCAGTGTGATGATTATTTATGGCTCGTATATTAGTAAAAAAGAGAACTTAGTTTCGTTAGGTGCTTATGTCACGCTTATTGATGTATTTATTGCTTTTGTAGCAGGGTTATTAATCATTCCTGCTATGTATGTAGCACAAGCACAAGGGATTGAGATTTTCTCACCGACTACCGGAAAGCTCCTCTCTGAAGACACATTAGTATTTCAAGTATTACCTGCACTTTTTGATGGTATGGGTGGTATGGGGTTATTTGTTGGCTTTGCGTTTTTTGCGCTAATGAGCATTGCAGCACTCACCTCCTCTATTTCAATGCTCGAAGCGCCGGTATCTTATACGGTAGAACGCTTTGCAATGTCTCGCTTACAGGCCACTTGGGTAATTGGTGCATTAATCACTCTAGTGAGCATCACGATAGTGTGTAACTTAGAGTTACTGTTTGGTTTAGTGATCACCTTAACCACTAAAGTGGCACAGCCATTATTAGGTCTTATGTGTTGTATATACGTAGGCTGGATTTGGTCAAGAGGCTCATTACTAAAGGCCATTCAAGAAGGTAACCCTGAAGTACACAATACCTTATTTTGGAAAGTATGGCCTTGGTACACTAAGTTTGTATGCCCACTGGCGATAGGCCTGGTATTTTTACATTCATTATTAAGCTAAAGTTAGTTTCTGCTCTTAACAACAAAAAAGCCCACATTGTGGGCTTTTGTAATCAAGGTACTAGTTATAAAACCATATCTTGATGAGCAATGCCATCTTCTAAATATTCAGCATTAATACTTTCAAATCCGAATGAGCGATAAAACTCCAGTAAGTACGTTTGCGCACCAATATAAATATCACGTTCTGGCCATTGGCTTTTACAGCAATTAATGGCCTCTGTAACCAATTGCTGAGCCAATCCTCTACCTCGTTCCTCTTTAGTGACTAACACGCGACCGATCGCACTGTATTTTGCGTTTTTTTCGTAGCATCGAGCATAAGCTTGTAGCGTATTATTTTTCACAGTGTAAATATGCAAGGTACTTGGTGCTACATCATTATCGTCAAGCTCTGGATAAGGGCACATTTGCTCAACTACAAATACCTCTACGCGCCCACGCATTATGGAGAATAAGGTTTGCGTATTGAGCGCAGTAAAAGTTTCACATTTAAACGCCATTGTAACTCCTGTCGTTGGCTCTAATAGACATAAAAGCCTATACGTTATTAGGGCTAGGCATAATAGCAGTAATGCAGCTAGGGGCTTAATTAACCGCTATGCTATATAATAAAATGGCTTAAAACAAAAACCCAGCATAAGCTGGGTTTGTTTTAAGTAATTATCTACCTTAGGTAAATAGTCGCTCTAACTGATCGCATAATTGCGAGAGATTTACATGGTCGTGCTCTATGGTTAAATCTACATAACCATCGCCTTTAAATGCTCTATCTAACTCAATTAACACATGGGTTTTATGTGCTTCTGGAATGAATGATAATTCAATTTCTTTCACTCCAAATAAACTGCGGCTATTAGGCTTGTATTCTAGCTCTTGATAACAACCAGACACTGATTGAAACGTTGATGCGCGCAAATGGCCTTTTTCAACATCAGCTTTAGTTAGGCTAAAGCCTAGCTTTTCCATGGCCTGCATACACGTTTTAACAGCTTCATTGGGGTACACATGTAAATGGTCTTTATCACTTGGATCAAGCGCTAAATCAATGTCCAGCCCAGTTTCAAGCCAAACATAAGATTGGTTATACCCTGCATTAATTTCAGTAATAGGTGTTTCTGAATGCAACCGTGCTTGAAAAGGAATCGTTTTAACTTCCCCTGGCTCTACCGTGCCTATATCTGTAATGCGCCACTGCTCTATAACGTGGTTGGTAAAATAGTCACCATCTTCATTTGATGCTTTAACTCGCGTCATTAATAGTAAATCTAACCCTGCAATTTCTTGGCTTACATCACCAGCTGTAATAACGATTTGCGCATTAAATAATTGCCCAGGCTGAAGGTGCTCTGTTTCTAAAATAGTGTCTACTTTGGCGGCACCAATACCAACCGATGCTAAAATCTTTTTAAACATATTTTTCTCCTTAAGCTGAGCGGCTCTATAATGTGCTCTAACTTAAACTTCGTCGTTAGCGCATCTTAACCACATTTAAATGCTCTTGTCAGTGAAAAACTACTATTCACATGCTGTTTACGATTAAATAAGTGTTAAATGTCCATTTTTCATACGCAACAGAGCAAGTATTTGATTAAACGGCGCTTAAGCCTAATCTTTTATGAAGGACTTATTGTATGAATAAAATGGTGAGTATTTGTATATTTATTTTCAATGGTATTGATTTTTCGTTACACTAAACCTCCCAATGAAGTGATATTTATAATTATGGAACTAATTTACTTTGCCGCCGCGTTTGTGTTTGGCTTTGCTGTTTATCAGCTAAAGCTCCCTCCTCTTATCGGTTTTTTACTTGCGGGATTCGCGCTTAATTTAGCGGGCTATAAAAGCACCGAATTACTCAACACCATTGCTACCTTAGGCGTTACGCTTTTATTATTTAGTATTGGTTTAAAGCTAAAAGTAAATAGTTTAATGAAACCACAAGTGTGGGCTTCTGCTACTTTACATATTATTTTGAGTAGTGCGTTATTTAGTGGCTTTATGCTATTACTTAGCCTATTTGCACTGCCATTATTTGTTGATTTGAGCTGGCAAAGCGCTTTATTAGTTGGCTTTGCATTGAGTTTTTCTAGTACCGTTTTTGCTGTTAAAGTGTTAGAAGAACGCGGTGAAATGGGCAGCTTACACGGAAAAGTAGCCATTGGTATTTTAGTTATGCAAGATATTTTTGCCGTGGTATTTTTAGCTATTAGCACAGGTAAAATCCCTAACATTTGGGCTTTGGTACTTATTATTTCACTGCCGCTAGTACGCCCAGTTATGGGGTGGATACTAAACCGCTCTAAACACGGCGAACTCCTGCCATTATTTGGGTTTTTCTTTGCACTTGTGGCTGGTTATCATGCATTTGAGCTAGTTGGTTTAAAAGGTGATTTAGGGGCATTAATAATAGGTATGATGATTGCGCCTCATAAAAAGGCCAGTGAACTTTCTAAGTCATTACTTAATTTAAAAGATATTTTATTGGTTGGCTTTTTCTTAACAATAGGTTTAAACGCAGAGCTTACCACCAGCTCATTACTTGCCGCATTATTATTGGTGTTAGTATTACCAATCAAAACGTTTTTATATTATGTGCTAACAAACATGTTTAACTTACGTGCTCGCACCTCATTGCTAACCACTTTTAGTTTAGCTAATTATAGCGAGTTTGGTTTAATAGTTTGCGCTGTAGCCGCCTCTACAGGCATGATCACCTCTGAGTGGTTAGCCGTTATTGCAATTGCCGTATCAATTACCTTTATTATTGCATCCCCTTTAAATAAGCGCTCTAACGAAATTTACGCAAAAATAGAGCCTTGGCTACTAAAGTTTGAAAGTAAAACTCGTTTATCCGAAGAACTGCCTGTTAACCTTAACGACACTAAAATTGTTATATTTGGCATGGGCAGAATTGGCACAGGTGCTTATGAAACAATAAATGCTACGCACCCACAGCTAGTTGCAGGTATAGACATAAAGCCTGAAGTAGTTGATAAGCACATAAAACGCGGAAGAAATGTATTAATAGCAGATGCGACCGACCCTGACTTTTGGCAGCGCGTAAATCACTCTCGTGTTGAAATGGTCATGCTAACAATGCCACAGCATATGCAAAATATTTTTGCGTTAGAGCAATTAAAAGCATCGGGTTATAAAGGGCAAGTTACCGCTATTGCTAACTACCCTGATCAGCAAAAAGAGTTAGAAGAAATGGGTGTAAATTCTACCTATAACTTTTACTTAGAAGCCGGTAGTGGTTTTGCTGAGCACGTTAAACAAAAATTATTTTCGTAAAGCAGCACTAATTTGAATTTACATTCTTTTACAAGCTAATTCTCTAACATAGAAAAAAGCAGGTAAACTAAAGACTATTGGTAAATATTAGCGCAAGCACCTGCCCCTAATTAGACTCCAGCTAACGAAGGGCTTGCTAATAAAATATATTAATCCAGAGGGCCTGCTCCCTCGTTAAATAGGCTGTTACTTGCCCGTCACAGCCTATTTTATCTCTTTAATATACCTTACACTTAGCTATGTTTTATAAAACCTTTAAAGCCAATGGATCCTACACAGCTAAAAATTGCCGTTAATACTATTATGCCCTTTGGAAAGTACGCAGGCCGCCCTTTACTGCTTTTACCCGAGCCCTATTTAGTATGGTTTAAACAACAAGGGTTTCCCGACTCAAAGCTAGGCAGCCAACTCGCCATGATGTATGAGGTAAAGCTCAATGGGCTAGAGCAAATGTTAATGCCATTACTAGAAAAGAAAAATAATTAAATTAAGAACTTTTTTATAAAGGGGCTGTCTATTACTTTGCTACTTGTTGATTTTGATTAAAACCCAAAAAAGCGCCCTTGTTAACAAGGGCGCTTTTTTATTGAGTGTTTTTTATCTGCGTACTTTTTATTTATGTACTTTTTATTTATGTATTAAAAGCTGCTATTTACTAATCGGTAAGCTGACAATAAATTTAGCTCCGCCTAAGCTTGAATCTTCAATTGTACACTGACCTTGATGCCAAGAAATAATTTTACTGACAATAGCCAATCCTAAGCCAAACCCACCGGTTTTTTTATCTCTACTTTTATCCAATCGAGTAAATGGCTTAAATACATTTTCACGCTCAACTTCAGCAATACCATTGCCATCATCTTCAACAATAAAAACTATATTATTAGCTTGCGCTAATAAGGTTATTTGCACACTATTATTGGCATGCTTTAAAGCATTACCTACCAAGTTTTGCATTATTCTCGCCATAAAGTGACTGTCGCAGCGGTAAATCAGTTCACTGGGTAATGTAGTGCTTAACTTTATTCGCGTATCAAAACTGAGTTTTTCAACCACCGTTTTAACCACTGCCACTAAATTACAATTGATCAGCTGTAAACTCGGTTGCTGTGAATCTAAACGTGCATACTCAAGCATTTCAGAAACCAGTGCCTCAAGTTCATTGATATCGACTTGCATATTAGCTAAGTATTTTTCGGCTTTATCATCGAGCATTCGGTCTTGAAGCATTGCAATGGCAAATTTTAACCGCGCCAGTGGCGTTCTAAATTCATGCGATACCGATGAGGTAAGCTCTTGCTGCGCGGTTAATAAAAACTCAATTCGCTGCTGCATCACTTGCAAGGTGCC
This sequence comes from Pseudoalteromonas sp. SR45-4, assembly GCF_014163535.1. NCBI lineage: Bacteria > Pseudomonadati > Pseudomonadota > Gammaproteobacteria > Alteromonadales > Pseudoalteromonadaceae > Pseudoalteromonas > Pseudoalteromonas sp. SR45-4. Next base: position 127,002 of record NZ_JACJDO010000003.1, on the reverse strand, counting down.
CGTTATAGGTAAAAAAAATGATTTAGAGCTATCTGTTAATTGAAAGTCCTGTGAGCCACCTACGGCCTCGCATGCATTACGCAGCTTAGCAAAGTCTCGCCACAGTAAAAAACTCCACAAACCAACAGGAATGCCTACAATTAATAACAGCAATAAGTAGGGTAAAACAGAGGCTGCGGGCTTGGCTGCCCCCCCTATAGGGCCAACCTGTAATAGTTGTGTGGCGTTAAGTTGAACATACCAAACTATGCGCTGTTGTTTATCATATAAATAAAGGTAGTGATTTTTTAATAGCTGAGCTTGTTGCTCGGCGGGTAATATTAAATCGCGCTGAGCAATCACTTGACTAGAAAAATGGTTTTTTAGCTTTGTAAGCCCATTAGGGGTTTGTGATAATAACCACAAAGACTGGCCAAACTCATCGTCGAGTAGCACCTGCTGCTGCGATTCTTCATATGGCCAAAGCTGTTCAATTACCCCGCTGACAATAAATAACGAGACAATAATATACACATACAGGCTTATAAACAGCTTGCCCATTAACGCAGCTTAACACTAAGCATTAATTACATATCCCACGCGTCAGAAACAAATAAATAGCCTTGCCCCCAAACAGTTTTAATCCGATAAGGTTTGTCGCTGTTATCGCCCAGTTTTTTGCGAATTCTTGAAACGCGTACATCTACGGTGCGATCTAGGCCATCGTATTGTCGCCCTATCATATGTTGGTGCACATGTTCGCGGCTCAATACTTCTCCGGCATTTGATGCTAGTAGCCAAAGTAATTCAAATTCATGTGAGGTTAGGACTATTTCTGCACCCGATAACTTAACAATACGGCTGGTTTTATCAATAAATAAGTCGCCAAACTGCAGCTCTTCGGTGGCTTTTAAGTTAGGTTGCCCACGGCGTAATAATGCGCTAATTCTTGCTAATAATACACGTGGCTCAGCCGGTTTAATAACATAGTCATCAGCGCCAAGCTCTAGCCCTATTACCTGATCAAAGTCTTCACCTTTGGCCGTTAACATTAAAATAGGAGTGGTGTATTTATCACGTACTTGTCTGCAAACACTAAAGCCATCTTTACCTGGCAGCATTACATCTAAAATAATCAGGTCGACGGGATTACTTTCAAGGTAAGTAAACACTTCATCACCACGATCTAGTACGTCGACTTCTAAGTCATTATGTTCGAGGTAATCTTTGGTTAATTGCTGTAAACCAAGATCATCTTCAACAAGTAATATTTTTGGCATTTACTACTCCTAAATTAAAAAAAGCTCCACGGTGAACGCAGCCGATACTGTTTTTTAGTATGGGCACTTTGTACTTCAACGAGTACGCTCGCAAGTGAGTCACCGGTGTGAGGATTGATCAGGGAGTATATGGTCTCCACCTGAACACGCGCTTTATAGCTAAACTGACCAGAACCTTGCTGTTGCCAGCATCGTATTTGCGTATTTTGTTGATACAAACACACATCTTTAACCGCTAACTGCTGCCATTTAAACTGCAAATTGAGATCGCAAAAATCATGCTGTTCAGAGACAACACAAACTTTGGGAGATACATCAAGAATTGTTTGCGCCACGCTAACGCCACTAAGTAGTGAAGAAATAAACACAAAAAAGATTAAATACTTCATATTAAAAAGTATGTTCAAATCCTATAAAGGCAGTCGTTGAATAATGACGTTCAAACAGCGGGCTACTATCCATAGCCGAATAGTCATAATATGCTAAATGAAAACGAAGAGCGTTGGCCTTGCTAAGGGGCCAGCGGGCATCGATTTTAGCATAAGGTTGCCAACTACTACCAACTACTATTTTACCTAACAGTGTTTCATCACTGTTTAAACCGTAATAATAGTCGTTTAATTGCGCAGACTTATAATTAACTCCCACAGTGGGCTTTAATTGCAAATTACCTACTTGCCCATGATACTGCCATTGTATTGCAGCTCGCCAACCATTATAAGCTGAGTTTACATCGTGCAATGCTTGCACGGATAACATCTGCTGCTCAGCTACAAAGGAGTAACTAATACCTGCATCTAAAACGAGCTTGCGCTTACTAATATTATTAATATTTATTTGTTGAGGCGAGGTATCTGTTTCTAACTGAGTAAATTGATTATTTGAACTAGCACTTTTTAGCGCAAATATATTTTGCGGGTGCCAATCAATAAAAAAACGCGACTCAGGGTTTAATTCTGTTACTAGGCTTAAGTTATGCTGTTGCGTTTGTTTAAACGAGTAGCCAACTCGGCCATTATCAAAAAACCATTGTTGGCCATAAAAGGCTATTTGAGGAATGATCACCAACGGAATATTATCTGCACCATATAATGGATTAGTTATTACTCCCGCCCCTATACTCATACTTAAATGCAGTTGCTCTGTAGATATATGTGCATCTACAGGCTCGTCACTTTGCGCTAATACCTGAGCATTAAACGAAAGAGAGATTAATAATATTATTATAAAATAAAACCGCATTGTGTTCATCGTACATATATAAAAAGGCCATTTATCCATAGTAGCAAGGTCATTGAGAACAAGCTCTAGGCAGTTACAATCATTAACAACTTTTATACAATTATGATTACTTTGCGGCTTATATACTTAGCCTAACAGCTCTATTGATAGGCAATAGAGGAACGGTAGATTAAAGGCTTACGCTATCTGGGCTTTTATACTAAGAGCAACCTTAGTAAGTGTATTGCATTAAATTATTTTTTCACCCATATTTTGCGCTATATTCCACAAGGCACTTATAGCCGGGTCGTTTAATTCCTTATGTAATACTGCCAAGCCAATATCAATACCTTTAGGTGCATGTGTATTTGTTTGTAAAACGTGTACTTTGTCTTGTAGTGGACTGTTATCTAAAACTATTTTAGGGATCATTGCTATACCAAAGCCAAGGCTCACCATAGATACCATCGCTTCGTGCCCCGCTACTTGTGCATAAATTTTTCCCTGAATATTATTTTTTCGCCACCATTGCTCCAAGCGCTGCCTAGCAAACCCTTGCTCTGGCACAATAAATTCAAGTTCTGACCAATCAATACTAGGTGTATTACTAGCAAGCTTTTGCGTAATTGAGCACGCAATTTTAGGCGCAATAAATACCAGCGGCGAATAGCCAATATCAACAAAGGCAATTTGTGCAGGTAACTTATTTGGCTTAGCAGCAATAGCCATAGATTCGTGGCCATCTAAAACACGGTTTATTGCCAGCGCAGGATCACCGGTATTTAGGGTGATTTCTATATGCTGATGTTGAGCGCGTAACTGCTCTAAAATATGATGTAAAAAGCTGTACGATGCGGTTACTGAACAATAAATACTCACGTTGCCATAAATATACTGCTGTGGCTCTTTTAGGTTCGCTTTAAAGCGCTGCCAATTAGCCAATGTGGATGTGGCGTAGTCAATAAATGCCAGCCCTTCGCGGGTTAGTTTTACACTGCGGTTATCACGTAAAAATAGCATTACCCCCACTTCGCTTTCAAGCTGCTTAATATTACGGCTCAATGTCGGCGCACTTATATGACAAAGTTCACTGGCACGCGAAAAGTGCAATGTTTTTGCCAACGCTAAAAAGTAATTTAAATGCTTGTGATCCATAATCAACCCAGTGTTTCATATTATGAAACACTCTAATGCAAATATATCAGTTTACGCAAGAAAAGATTTTTCATATGGTTGAGTTAAGCAAAGCAACAGCAATGCATCTAACAAACTGAATCAATAGGACACTAACATGGCGAATTATTTTAATACCTTACCTTTACGCGAACAATTGGCGCAATTAGCCCAATGTGAATTTATGAACGCAGACGAGTTTACTGACGGCGTTGATGCTCTTAAAGGTAAAAAACTGGTTATTGTAGGCTGTGGCGCACAAGGCTTAAACCAAGGCTTAAACTTACGTGATTCTGGTTTAGATGTGTCGTATACGCTGCGTGACTCGGCCATTAGTGAACGTCGTCAATCATTTTTAAACGCGTCTGAAAATGGCTTTACTGTAGGCACTTACCAAGAACTAATTCCAACTGCCGACGTAGTATTAAATTTAACGCCTGATAAACAACATACTTCAGTGGTAAACGCAATTATGCCACTAATGAAACAAGGCTCAACCCTTGCCTACTCTCATGGCTTTAATATTGTTGAAGAAGGTATGCAAGTACGCGACGACATTACCGTTATTATGGTAGCACCTAAATGCCCAGGCTCTGAAGTGCGTGAAGAATACAAACGTGGCTTTGGCGTACCAACTCTAATTGCTGTACACCCAGAAAACGACCCACAAGGCCATGGTTTAGCTCAAGCTAAAGCCTATGCTGCAGGTACTGGCGGCCACAGAGCCGGCGTACTTAAGTCGTCATTTATTGCTGAAGTAAAATCAGATTTAATGGGCGAGCAAACCATTTTATGTGGCATGTTACAAACCGGTTCTATTTTATGTTTTGATAAAATGATTGAAAAAGGCATTGATGCAGGTTACGCCTCAAAACTAATTCAATACGGCTGGGAAGTAATTACTGAAGCCCTTAAATACGGTGGCGTAACCAATATGCTTGACCGTCTTTCAAACCCAGCTAAAGTAAAAGCGTTTGAATTAAGCGAAGAACTAAAACAAATTATGCGCCCACTATATAACAAACATCAAGATGACATCATCGATGGTACTTTTTCACGTACCATGATGGAAGACTGGAATAATGATGATGCAAACTTACTTAAATGGCGCGCAGAAACAGCCGAAACTCACTTTGAAAAAACCCCACCGGGCAATGTTGAAATTGCTGAGCAAGAATTTTTTGATAACGGTATTTTAATGGTCGCTATGGTTAAAGCAGGCGTAGAGCTTGCATTTGAAACCATGACTGCCGCAGGCATTATTGCAGAGTCGGCTTATTATGAGTCATTACATGAAACGCCACTGATTGCTAATACCATTGCGCGTAAAAAGTTATTTGAAATGAACCGTACAATTTCGGACACGGCTGAATATGGTTGTTATTTATATAACCACGCATGTTTACCTTTGCTACAAGACTTTATGCAAAAAATTGACACCGACGTAATTGGTAAAGGCTTAGGTGAGCATAGTAATCAAGTAGACAACCAAACGCTAATTCAAATTAATACAGCATTACGTGAACACCCTGTTGAAAAAGTAGGCGCTACATTACGCGGTTACATGTCAGCAATGAAAAAAATAGTTTAATCCCAAGTTAATCTAAGTTTCACTTGTTAGAAACCAAGCCCACCTGCTTTTGCGGTGGGCTTTTTCGTACCTGTATGGCGCGCTATTCATCACTCGCTCAAAATATATAATGTGTTAAAATAATCACCTACTTGGTTCAGTTGTAAACAAAATTACCCTTATGATGATACAAAACCTTTCTATTACTCAAAAAATCACCGCTTTAGGCAGTGTTATAGCAATCTGTGTTGCCGCGCTCATCGGCTTAACATCGTTACATAACGCAGAGGATATCATCGAAAAGCGCATGATAGAGTCTGAACTTCCAAGCAAGTTACAAACTATTAGTAACCATATTGGTGGCGAAATAAACGAGCTTTTAGGCGCCGCAGAACAACTTTCTTCAAATGTATTTCTGATTGATTGGGCAAATTCAGCCACCGAGGACGACTCTCAACTTCTTAATGAGTTAAATAGATTAGTACAGCAGTACGATCTTGCTACTGCATCATGGGCAAATAGAGACACCGCACAATACTGGAACCAAAATGGCTTTTTACGCGTATTAAAAAACGATGCCGCAGATGGCTGGTTTTTCGCATTTAAACAGTCAAAGCGCCCTTATGACATTAGTATTTATCAAGAATCTGCTAACGATGTAAAAATGTTTATTAACCATCAGCAACCCAATGGTTTAGGTTTGGCAGGGCTTGCTAAAAGCATTACCGATATGCAAAAGCTACTGCAGCAATTTAAGATTGAGCAATCTGGATTTGTTTTTCTTGCCAATAAAAATGGCTTGATCCAGTTACACAAAGACGCCAATAAAGTGGCTAAAGTAAATATAGATGCCCTGTACGGCGAAAATATACATAATAAATTATTAAATAGTAATGGCTTTTCATTGGCAGAAATTAACTTAGCCGGTGAAGACACCCTGGTTGCTGCAACACCAATAAAAAATACTGACCTTTTTGTTGTAGCCCAAGTACCTAAAAGCGAAGTGTTTTCGAGTGTGAGTAAATTAGAATGGCAAATTTTAACCTTCACTATAATTATCGCCCTTATAGCGAGCTGTATTAGTTATTTGCTTGCTCGCTCATTGTCGTCGCCACTGTCGAAAATAGCCGAGCTATTCTCTCGTTTAGGCACAGGCGATGCTAATTTAGCATATAGACTTCCTTACTCTGCGCAACCTGAGCTAAATAATTTAACCGATGGTTTTAATCAATTCATCGAAAAAATAGACACAGCAATTAAACAAGTTGCCCATGAAAGCCATGGGATCCGCCAAAGCTCTGACCACGTGTTTGCGCAAGCAAAACATAACTCACAAGCAATTGATCAGCAAAAAGAGCAAACAATATCAGTTGCTGCCGCCATTAACGAAATGGGCGCAACAGTACAAGAAATAGCACAAAGTGCCGCCAACACGGCGAAGTTAACCAATAGTAGCCGTGAAAACACCAGTAAAAGCCATCAACAGGTACTGCAAAGCCAAACGACTATTGCAGCTCTTGCTAGCGACATAGATGGCATTACAGAGCAAGTAACCTTACTTTCTAAAAAAACGCTTGATATTGCTAGTATTGTTGACTCAATTAGAGGTATTTCTGAGCAAACAAACTTACTTGCGCTTAATGCTGCTATTGAATCTGCGCGTGCGGGCGAGCACGGTCGCGGTTTTGCTGTTGTTGCCGATGAAGTGCGAGCGCTGGCTAATCGTACCTCACAATCAACCACTGAAATTCAGTCGATGATTGAAGAATTAACCCAAATATCGAATGATGTTGTTACCGATATTAGTCAGTCCAAAAGTAAAGCTCAGCAAAGTGTAGGGGCAATGCAAAACTCAGTTGAGCTGCTTGATACAATTACTGAAACAGCAAATCAAATTAATGATATGGCAACCTTAATCGCAACAGCAACAGAGCAGCAAAGTAATGTAGTAGCCGATGTAGGACGTAATATTGAGCAAATTAGTGAAATTAGCGACAAGTCGATGAATGAGCAATTAAATACTGAGCAGGCTATTCGCGATTTAGCAAATAGCGCACAAACGCTTGCGTCACTTGTTGCCACTTTTGAGGCAAATCGCTAACTCATTTTTTGTAACATTTAAATTATACCTCTGAGTAAAATTACAACTACACTTAACTGGTAAGTAGTTTTGCTTAGAGGTGTTATATGAAAGCCACTCAACTTAAATATTATTTATCATTTAGCTTTATACTTTTTTTGTGTGCGTGTAGCTCACCGCCAAAGTTAGCGCTGCCGCAACTCATTGAGCCAGCAAACTTTAAGCTACAACAGATCGAAACTCCAGCAGAAATATTTAAATTAGATACCAGCTTAACGCGGCAATTAGATTCTCATTTAAACAGTCAAAATTCAGCCCAACATATTGCACAAGGCATATTTAGCTTTTTATTAAAAAATGGTGATGACTCACTTGCCTATCGCTCATCTGCCACTTTAACCGCTGCACAAAGCTATCAAAATCTAAACGCTAACTGTTTGTCATTATCTATATTAGCGTATAGCTTAGCGGAGCACTTAGGCTTAAAAGCGCAATTTCAAAAAGTACATATCCCTGAATATTGGGCACTTGATCAAGGCGTTAATTTATTAACCGGACACATAAATTTAAGCCTTAATAGCCAACCTCTAATAAAAGATGCTGGCACTTTATTTTACCAACGAGATCAGCGCTTAATTATCGACTTTGACTCTAACAGCCGACAAGCACGCTTTAAAACAACACGATTATCAAAAAATACTGTTACCGCTATGTTTTATAATAATAAAGGTGCTACTGCGCTAATAAATAAACAATATGAATTAGCCTATAGCTACTTTAATGCAGCAACTAAGGTAGCACCTAATTTTAGCGTTGCATGGGGGAACTTAGGTGTTTTATTTAAGCAATTTAACTATTTAAATGAAGCCGAGCAAGCTTATAATTACGCCCTTCATCTTGATAAAAACAACAACACAGCACAAGGTAATCTTGCTATGTTGTACTTACTTACAGAGCGAGAGATGCAAGGAACTCAAATACTTAATCAGCTTGATAAACAGCGCCAAAGTAATCCTTATTACCATATATCACTTGGTAATACCGAGTACGTACATAAATATTACGCTAAAGCACTCAAACACTTTAAAAAGGCCTATACATTATCCCCCACACTTCACGAAAGTCATTTTGGCTTGGCGCGAGTTTACTTTCAGTGGGGCGATACAAAGCAAGCAAAGTACCATTTGCGTAAAGCCGGAAAAAATGCTGATTTTTTACATGACAAAAAACGTTATGACGCAAAGTTAAAAGCGCTGCAATCATTAACCGCAAAGGTAGGTGCCCATTAAACAATTAACTGTCGTTATTATTTTTCTGCTTTTAAGCCCTTTTGTTAATAGTAAAACGGCGCAGCAGCTACTTATTGATGATTTATATTACTTAGCAGACCAGCAACTTGCAGGTAGAAAAACAGGTTCTCAAAGCGCAGAGCTTACAAGAAGCTATATAAAACACAGATTAAGCCAAGTTAATAATAACGTGGTCGAGCAGCCATTTTGCTATAAATCGGGCCTATTTAGCCAAGCGTGTGGTATTAATATTATTAGTTCCAACATAGGTGCTCTAGAGGCAGTAACACAGGCAAGCGACCCATTACAAAAAGCCACTCGTATTATTATTACCGCACACTATGACCATTTAGGTAAACGTGGCGGAAAACTGCATCCTGGAGCAAATGATAATGCCACCGGTGTTGCTGCTTTAATTTATTTAGCAAGCGTATTTAATGATAAGCCACTGCCTTTTTCTCTTACCTTTGTAGCCACAGATGCAGAGGAAAACGGCTTACATGGCAGTAAATATTTTGCCAAAACACTGCTACCAAATAGCGTTATTATGAACATAAATTTAGACATGCTAGGGGTTAAAAAACGTCGTAGCAACTTATATGTATTAACCTCTAGATCGTTAAAAAACACCTTAAATAGTGTGTTTTTAGCCGTTGAAAATAATAATGTAAATTTAAAACCGGTTTACTCCGCAGCGCAAATGAGCAGATATATAAAATCTAAAAATATAAACTGGCATAAAGCGAGCGATCACTATTCGTTTGCAAGACAAAAAATCCCTTATGTTTACTTTGGCATGGGCTACGACAGTGCCCATCATACAAGTAATGACACCGCTGAGAATATTAACAGCAAACTTTTTACTGATGCAGTGCTATTAATAGAAGCCTTTATTAACCAGCTTGCTAAAACACCACTCCCACTTAGCCCGTCTTAAATGATGCTACATAGGCTTCTTTTTTAGCCCTAGATAATTTTTTCACTTGGTATTCTAATTTACTTGCTGCACTTTTATTGCCAACACTGTGCTGATGAATAAGTAAAAGTGGGCCTTTACCTTTAAGGTTTTTTGCACCATTACCCGCTTGGTGCGTAGCAAGACGTTGCTCAACATTGGTCGTTATACCCGTATACCAATGGCCGTAGCGGGTTTGTACTATATACAAATACCAGATAGATGGCTTTTTTAAGCAGCTCTGATCACTGCATTTTAAACTTTTTTGATTATCAGTGGTCAAATCGCTACCTTAACTTAATGCCCTTAACAAAAAACAATTGCTTAAAAGGGTTTTACCTTCAGTGACTAATCGGTATCATGCAGATTATAAAAAATAAGGATCACAACTAACAATGCAGTCGTTAAAAACTTTTTCTCTTTGGCTTATCGTTGCTTTAACGCTTAGTTCAGCAGCTGGGTGTTCTAGCTGGGTATACAGAATCAACATCCCTCAAGGTAACTTTTTAGAACAATCTGATGTTGATAAACTGCGTGTAAACATGACTCGTGAGCAAGTTGTTTATGTATTAGGCAAGCCTATCGCCGAAAATGCATTTGATAATAACACTTGGCGTTATGTATATAGCTTTAATAAAGGCCGTAGTAACGAGCAGTACAAATCACTGGTTATTAACTTTGAAAATGAAAAGCTTGCTTCTATTTCAGGTGATTACGAACAGCCAGAAAACTTTACTACTCCACTCGAACAATAAGCACCCTCGCTTATAAAATTATAAAGGTGAGTTAAGCTCACCTTTATAATAGCTAAAACCTTATGCTATCGCTCTATAGGACGGCCACCGGTTACTTTATTTGCTCGCCCTTCTTCTTTCGCTTTTTCAGCTCGTTTTCTACGCGCATCTTTAGGATCGGCAATTAAAGGACGATAAATTTCAATTCTATCCCCCTCTTTTAGCTCTTGATTAGGCTTTACAGTTCTATTCCAAACACCGAGTGTTAGTGCTGTAGCATCTATTTCTGGGTGTTTTTCGATAATTCCTGATTGAATAACAGCTTGTTCTACCGTTGTTCCCTTAACAACTTCTATTGTTAAGCTTGTTGCTGTTTCGGGTAGTGCAAATACAACTTCAACATCAATCATACTCTCGCTCCATAAACCTGTTTCGCGCGCTGAGTAAACGCACTCACCATATTTTTTGCAACATCATTAAATATTTTACCAAACGCTAACTCAATCAACTTACTCGAAAACTCAAAGTCTAATTGTAACTCTACTTTGCAAGCATTTGCGTCAAGTTGTTGAAAGTGCCAACGCCCCTGCAACATTTTAAACGGACCATCTACAAGATTTAATACCACGGTTTGCTCATCAACAAAGGTATTTTCTGTGGTAAACCACTTTTTTATACCTGCTTTTGATATTTCTAAACTCGCGGTCATGCTATTATTGTGTTGCTTAATAATTTTTGAGTCTGAGCAATTAGGTAAAAACTGAGGATAGGCTTCTACATCATTAATAAGGTCAAACATCTCTTTAGTGCTGTACATAACCAGCGCACTTTTTTTTATTTGTGGCATACTCACTCCCAACTGTGTGGTGGAATTTTAGCAAGCTTTACGCGTTTCCCCAAACTTTCACGCTGCTTAAATTAATTACTAAGCTTTTAAATGCATTATTAAAAAATCGATGTAAAACATCTCGTATTACGTATAATATAGGGCACTATGGCTAAGAATAAATCATCAAAATCGACAAGCAATACCATCGCGCTTAACAAAAAAGCGCGACATGAGTATTTTTTACACGATAAGTTTGAAGCGGGTGTAGAGCTCCAAGGCTGGGAAGTAAAAAGCATCCGAGCTGGCAAAGTTAACATCACTGAAACTTATATCCATCTTAAAAACGGTGAAGCATTTTTATTAGGCGCCCAAATTCAGCCTCTTAACAGTGCATCTACCCATGTAATTTGTGATCCTTTACGTTATCGTAAGTTACTATTAAGCAGACGCGAGCTAGATCGCTTAGTAGGCGCGACTGAACGCGATGGCTATTCATTAATTGCTACTGCTATGTATTGGAAGAATTGCTGGGTGAAACTTGAGTTTCATTTAGCAAAAGGTAAAAAATTACACGACAAACGCGAAGACGGTAAAGATAAAGACTGGTCGCGTGAAAAAGAACGCTTAATGAAGCATAAAGCATAAATAAAAACGCCTAATTTATTAGGCGTTTTTTTATTTATTTTAAAATAATTTAACGCACAATTTTAAACCAAACTGCATAAATATACTGCAACTTAGTGGCTGTTAATAAAAGAATAAATTATTACAAAATAAGTGCTCACTAAACTATTTAATTCTTACCACTAATTGCAAAGCAAGATTTATATTAAAACCCCGCTTTATGTCGAACTTCTATCTCCAAGTAAATAAAACACACTGACTATTTTACCAGCAACACCCAGACTAAAGTCACACCACACCGCAATTGCTAACACCTTTGTTACATGGTATTAATATGGAGGCTTTTTTAGCTACCAAATTCAACAAAACTAACAAGGACTTAAGGATGAAGCAATTTGCATTTACCCCTAGCTTAATTGCAGGGGCTACTTTGGCATTAACAGCTGGCTTTACAACAACAACATACGCCGCTGATGAAGTGAAAAAAGTAGAACGCATTGAAGTAACGGGCTCTCGTATTAAACGTTCTGATATGGAAGGCCCTTCTCCGGTTCAATCTATCAGTAGAGCCGATATTGATAACATGGGTTATGACAACCTACAGCAGTTGCTTGAAAGAATGCCTGTTGCAGGTAGCGGTACTTTCTCTACCCGTGGTAATAACCAAGACTCTACTGCAAATGGTTCTGCAGCGGTAAGTTTACGTGGCCTAGGTGCTGACGCAACTTTAGTACTTATTAATGGCCGCCGTGTTGCTATTAGTGCATTCGCTGAAGGTATTACTAACTCATTTGTTGATATTAACAGTATTCCTGTTTCAGCGATTGAACGTATCGACATTTTAAAAGATGGTGCATCGGCTATTTATGGCTCTGATGCTGTTGCGGGTGTAGTTAACGTTATCTTGAAAAAAGATATTGATGGTATTGAAGTAAACTTAGGCTACGGTGGCACTGACGGTCCTAATTACGAAGAAACATCAGCCAGCATCGTTTGGGGTACAAGTAACGAAAAAAGCAGTGCTTCCGTTATTATTGACTACTTTAAAAACACCTCTTTATCGTCAAGTGAAATGGGCAGTTTAGGCACTGCAGATCAAAGAGCTTTAGGTGGTGAGGACTTTCGTTCATCACGTGGCTTCCCTGGTTACTTTTACGTTGATGGTGTAAAAACCATTGACCCTGCTTGTCCAGCCGATAGCGCAACTGCCAGTGGCAGCTGTTTGTTCGATTACGGCCCATACGGCTATATTGCACCAGCATCTGAACGTATTGGGGCTATTTCGCAGTTTGAGTATAATTTTGATAATGGTATTACCGCATTTTTAGAAATGGCAGTACAACACAATAGCTCTGTGGCTATGGGTGCGCCAACTCCGCTAGATGAAGATGCAGGGCTTACTGTGCCAGCAAATCATCCTAATAACCCATTTGGTAAAGATATAGATATTGGCCGTTACAGAACGGTTGATGCCGGTGCTCGCCAATGGGATATTGAATCAGATACGATGCGTTTTGTAGCGGGTTTACGAGGCGAGTTTAACGACTGGAGCTGGGAGACAGCGGTACAAAAAGGTCGTAGTAAATCAATGCAAACTGGCGATCGCTCACAAGGCTGGGTGCGTACCGACTTTTTACAACAAGAAATAGATGCCGGTAATTACAACCCATTTGGCGGCACTTATAACGATCCTGCAGTAATCGACAGAATCACTACTAGCTTAGTACGTCAAGGTGAGTCACATATGACCTCATTTGACGCAAACATTAGCGGTGAAGCATTTAGCTTTGGCGACGATGTGGTGATGATGGCAGCCGGTATTGAGTACCGCGAAGAAGACGTTACAGATATCCCTGATGATCAGTTCCGTCGCGGTTTAATTTTTGGTACTGAAGCTGTATCAGCCGCAGCATCGCGCGATCAATATGCTGCTTATGTTGAATTTTCAATTCCACTAGCTGATACATTAGAATTGCAACTTGCTGGACGTCACGATGACTATAGCGATTTTGGCACAACTACCAATCCAAAAGTTGCACTTCGCTGGGCACCTAGTGATGAAATCACGGTTCGTGGCTCATGGGCACAAGGCTTTAGAGCACCCTCTTTAGCACAAGTTGGCCTAGGTCCATCAGAAAAAAGTCAGTTCTTTATTGATACTCAACGCTGTCAACAAACGGGCTTAGACTGTCAGGCACTTGATTACAACATTCAATTCTCTGGTAATGCAGACTTACAACCTGAAGAGTCTGAATCTTGGAACGTCGGCTTCATTTGGGCCCCTAGCGCAGAGTTTGGTTTAAGTGTTGATGTGTGGAGCATCACCCAAGACAATAAAATTGACCAAGAAGAGTTTGGTCCAATTTATGCTGCCGAGTGTGGTAATCAAAACAGTACTGTATGTGTTCGCTTACCGCCTACTAATGGTGAAAGCTTAGGTTCAATTCAAAAAATCTATAGCACATTTGAAAACGTCTCTTCACAAGAAGTATCTGGCATCGACTTTTCAGCAAATTACAATCATTCATTGGATGATTTAGGTTTATTGAAATTCAATTTAGAGTGGGCTTACCAAAACAAATTTGAAAAAGATGGCCGTGATTACTCTGGTGAGTATGGTTACCCTGAGCATCGTTGGATTTTCTCAACTAACTGGGAAGTGGGCGACTTTAATACTAATGTTAACTTAAGTTATGTTGGTGAGTTTGAAGACACACCTGATATCGACTTTGACGGTAACTTAGATTTTGATAGCAATACATCACGTATGATTGATTCACAAGTGTTGGTTGACTTACAAACGTCGTACCGTATCACTGAGTCAGCTAAATTATCACTAGGTATTAATAACTTGTTTGACGAAGAGCCTCCTTTTGCAATTGGTGATGGCGATTCTGACCTTTACGGTTATGCGTCTGGGGTTCATAACCCACGCGGTCGTTATATTTATACTAAAGTAAGCTTCTCGTTCTAAATTAGAAGCAACAAAAAAACCGCCAATTGGCGGTTTTTTTATTTAAAACGAGAGCTAAATTATAGATCGCCTTCGTTTTCAGATAGGAACTTAGCAACGCCTTCAGGGCTTGCATCCATACCTTTTTTACCTTCAGTCCAACCAGCAGGACATACTTCACCGTGCTCAGTGTGGAACGCTAGCGCGTCAACCATACGTAGCATTTCATCAATGTTACGACCTAGTGGTAAGTCGTTCACTACTTGGTGACGTACATTGCCTTCTTCATCAATTAGGAAAGAACCACGAAACGCAACACCCGCTTCAGGATGCTCAACGTCGTATGCTTTACAAATTTCATGTTTAATATCTGCAACTAGTGCATATTTAACTTTACCGATACCGCCATCTGCAACAGCAGTGTTACGCCATGCGTTGTGTGAGAATTGTGAATCGATAGAAACACCAATTACTTCAACGCCACGTTTTTGGAATTCTTCATAACGCTTATCAAATGCAATAAGTTCAGAAGGACATACAAACGTGAAATCTAGTGGGTAAAAGAAAATAACTGCTTTTTTACCTTTAATTTTTTCATGAAGGTTATAGCTATCTACAATTTCACCGTTACCAAGAACTGCTGCAGCGGTAAAGTCTGGTGCCTGGCGGCCTACTAATACACCCATTTTATTCTCCAAATATTTTGAGTTTGTTGTCAATTGCTTATGCAATGCTGATAGTTATATGGGCTCTAAAACTTAAAAACCAATAGCGCACATATAATTATTATTATTCTAGAGAGAACTGGTGCGAAATGACAATCGTATTTAACGATTCCTCCCATCGATAATACTGAACGCTAAAAAGTGATGGGGTTTATTTTATTAGCTCAGTTTCTTGGTTATAAAGTATTAATAAAATGAAGACACAAAAAAACCTGCAAATGCAGGCTTTTAAAATAGGTTTAATCCATTATGTCGCTGGGCATATCGCCACGAATTTGTTGCCAAATTTCACCGGTTTGATGACCATATTTACGCATCATCATGATCGCACCGTCGTGTTCTCTGTTTTCAGCCAATTTAGTTAAGTCTTTATAAAACTGGCGAGCCAACTCACGCGTCCCCGGATCTGAAAAATAATGACAACCTATTTTTGAATAAAACCCTTTAAAGCCATTGAGTATAAGCACGTAAATACGATTATTACCTGCAACAGCTAACTCGTGATGCACTTTATAATCGTAATCAGCAAATGCTTGCGCACTGTCTTCTAACTCATCGCTTTGTGAGAGAATTTCAATCACACGTTCTGGATTTAACTTTATAGCTGCACGCGTATAAATTGCGCTTATATTAGTGCGTGCAGAGAGTAACTGGTCGGTTAACTCTGGCATTTTATCTTCATCAAGACGTGCTAACGTTTCAAGAATATTTAGTCCTGACGTTTCCCAAAAGTTATTCACTTTTGTTGGCTTACCATGTTTAATAGTTAACCAGCCATCTCGAGCCAATCGCTGTAATACTTCACGTAACGTCGTTCGGGTAACACCTATTAACTCTGAGAGTTCACGCTCAGCAGGTAGAATAGATCCAGGAGGGAAATCGCCATTCCAGATAGACTCTACTATGTATTCTTCAGCAAATCCTGCTGGGCTTTTCGCTTTAAAAATTCTCATCCAATTCCCACTCGAATTAATTCACACTACTACATACGATTAACCGACTGATTGTACCAGACGACGCTCAAGTAACAAGTAAAGTACGCCATATTACTGCCAGTATGCGATTAAAATATTTGTGTCTATAAAATGCTTTATATTTTTTACTAACACTTGTCGCAAGCACTTATATATTCACCCTAGATACATTTTAAGTAGTTATTTACTTTAAGTTCGCGCCTTGCCTTATTAACTTATTACGTAAAGTCACCTCACACACATACTTTACTCGTTTAAAGGGCTACCTCTTTATTCACATTATTGGATTTTTATTGGCTTTTAGAATTATAACCTTAACTTTAATCATCATAAATGCATGTGGGTAGGCTTTAAGTCGTTTTGCTTGCCCCTAACTTTATCCTACGTCATAATCTAACGTCTTATTTAAATACGGATTTATTATGAACTGGCTTGCACAATTACCCACCCAACGTACTCCTTGGCTTTTGTTTAGTGGTATTGTTTTTCTGCTTGAAATAACGGCACTGTTTTTTCAATATAAAATGGGATTGGCGCCATGTATCATGTGCATATATCAGCGTACTGCGGTATTAGGTTTACTTATTGCAGGTATTATTGGTACAAGTAATCCAGAGCATAGAGGGGTTCGCTTGCTCGCCTATAGTGTATGGGCTGTTTCTAGTGTTTGGGGATTTATAATTGCCCGCGAGCATATCGAAATGCAAACAACCACTGATCCTTTTGCATTTAGCTGTGAGTTTGAACCTAACTTTCCTGCCTTTATGCCATTACATGAGTGGATCCCAAGCTTTTTTGCAGCCACTGGTGATTGCGGAAACATTGACTGGCAATTTGCAGGGCTAAGTATGCCGGCATGGATGGAAGTAATATTTGCGCTGTTTGCAGCCACTTTATTTTTACTGGTAACGAGTCGCTTAATGACTAAAAGGTCGCTGTAATGCTTGTGTTTTTTTCAAGCCAAATTAATGCTCTAAAACATTTAAAAATACGTGACAGACAAGCTGTTATAGCGATTTCTTTAAGTATGCTTTCACCTGTTAATAAAGTACTACTTCGTATTATAAAATTATTATTACTCAGTCCGCTGTTTTTAATATTTGCCGTATTTGAAGGCTGGTTACTCATCCCTTTTTTACTACTCGGTGGGTTGTGTTACCCACTACTAACGACTCCAATTGAGATTAACTTTGCTAAAAAGCATTTATGTGAAGCATTAACCCAATATACTAAGGGCGCTTAACGCGCCCTTTTTAACTTAAAACGAAACCTTACCTTCAAGCTTTGCAGCTAATTTTTTACCTATACCTTTTACCATTTTCAAATCCTCTAACGATGTAAAGTTACCCTTTGCTTCGCGATAATCTATAATAGCTTGTGCTTTTTTCTTACCAATACCAGGGAGCTTAGATAGCTGGCTAACATCAGCAGTATTAATATTTAAAGCCGCCTGTTTTACTTGCTGAGTTATTGCTGAGGTATCAACATTTGCGTAGGTAAGAGTTACTGGCAACATACAAAAAGCTGCAGCTAAAATACTATATTTTAGTTTTTTCATCTTTCTTCCTTTTTTGTTCATACATGAACATTTACTTTGTTGTTTATATGTTTAAGTCATAACGCAAAAGGCTTTTTACACCTGCACTTTATTAAATACTTAAACCTAACATTCACTCCCTGTGAGATCCTTAACTGCAACGGTACACAAAAGTGATTAAGTTAAATAAAGTAAAGTTAATCTTTGTTGTCAACTATTATCACTTAATATTAATTAGGGGACTTGCAAATTTAGGCACAAACTTGTACTGTACATAAAAACAGTAATCTAATGGTTTATATATACTATATGCCACGCAAGTAAGCAGGAGAAATCATGGCTGTTGTTGTTAAATATGTTGTAGAACGAAACGGAGTCGAGCGCATGACGTTTACTACCAAAAAAGAAGCTGATGCCTATGATAAAATGCTCGATATTGCAGAGTCGCTTGAAATTTTGCTAGAAAAAGTTGATGTACCATTAAGTGAGCAACAAGTAGAGTCACTCGCTTTAGAAATGGCAAAAAGTAAAGATGACTTCATGACAATATTAAAAGGTGGTAAAGAGCCTATAGCCCCTAAAGCTGCTGTAAAAAGCAAAAAAGCAGATAATGTTGCACCCATAGAAGAAAGTAGCGACAAAAAAGCGAGTTAATAAATTTTGCATAAAAAAAGGGAGTAACCTAAGTTACTCCCTTTTTTTGTTTATAACTTTTTATAGTTCTTGTTCTACTTCATCAAATAAGGTTGTAATTTCTTTAGCTGGCTCATTGGTCATTAAGCTAACTAATACAATCGCAATACTTGATAAAATAAAGCCTGGGACTATTTCATAAATAACGCTACTTAAACTCGCACCATTAATGGTAATTGGTGCGTATATCCATATAAGTACTGTTGAAGCCCCCACTAACATGCCTGCTAAGGCGCCAGCAAAGTTCATTCTTCTCCAGTAAAGGCTAAACAATACGAGTGGTCCAAATGCAGCGCCAAAGCCTGCCCACGCATTACTCACTAAGTCTAAAATAGAACTATCTCTATCGTAAGCTAAGTAAATAGCAAACATAGCAACTAATGCCACACTAATACGCCCAACAAAAACCAGCTCTTTTTGAGAGGCTTCGCGATGCAGGTATATTTTATAAAAGTCTTCAGTTAACGAGCTTGAACACACTAGCAATTGTGAAGAGATAGTACTCATTACAGCCGCTAAAATAGCTGCTAATAAAAAGCCAGCAATCAATGGATGAAAAACCAATTCTGATAACACTAAAAATATTGTTTCTTTATCATTTATCGGCATTTCATTTTCTAGTATGAAGGCTGCCCCAAATAAACCAGTTAGTACTGCGCCTATTGCAGATAATGTCATCCAAGACATACCAATGCGTCGCATTGCTGGAATATCTTTAACTGAACGTACCGACATAAAGCGTACTATAATATGAGGCTGACCAAAGTAACCAAAGCCCCAAGCTAACGCAGAAATAATTGCGATGGTAGAGCCACCAGCAAACCAATCTAGCATATTTAGAGAATGAACTTCACTGGCCTTTGGCGAGATAAGTAACAGGTCATAGCTTGCATTAGCGAGCGTTTCCATTACTGGCTGATCAAGCATAGTAAACGTTACTATTGGTACTACTAATAGCGCAATAAGCATAATGCAACCTTGTACAAAGTCGGTCAAACTTACCGCTAAAAAACCACCAAAAAGCGTATAAAGTACTACAACGCCAGTAGTAACATAAAGGCCAACTTCATAGCTCATTCCAAATGAATTTTCAAATAACTTACCACCAGCAACCACGCCAGATGAGGTATAAAGTGTGAAGAAAACAATAATAACAATAGCTGAAATAACACGTAATATATTCTTATTGTCCGCAAAGCGATTTGCAAAATAATCCGGGATCGTAATTGAATCATTCGCTTTTTCAGTGTAAACACGAAGCCTAGGTGCAACTAAGAAGTAATTTGCCCAAGCACCAAGTACTAAACCAATCGCAATCCAAACCTTACTCAAACCAAAAAGATACATAGCGCCGGGAAGGCCCATAAGTAACCAACCGCTCATATCAGATGCACCTGCAGATAGCGCAGCAACACTTGGTGATAAATTACGGCCCCCTAACATGTAACCTGAAACATCGCTGGTTGATTGCTTAAATGCATACAATCCTATACCTAGCATTACAACAAAGTATAATGCTAGTGAAATAATCATTCCTGTTTCCAAACTCGCCTCCACTAATAAATTGCAACAGGCTTTTGATCCAAATAATGACTCTTAAAATATTATAGTTAAGACAGTATTGGGATAAAAACCATTCTCTGTCACTATAGCATGGGTAATACTTAAAATTCCAACATGTCAACTTTAGTGAATTAAAAACAAACAAAGCGTATATATTTAAATCAAAACCTCTGTAACTTATTAAAAGTATGTTATTAATCTAAGATAAGCTTATTTACATCATGCTATTTTTAATGTTTTGCCATATATTGTTACAATCAATAGTTATTTTTTATCTATACGGAATTTTTTATGTACTTTTACGCTGCACGCCAACCGATCTTAGATCGCGATAAAAAGCTTATTGGCTATGAATTACTATTTCGTGATGGTGTAAATAACGTGTTTCCCGATATAGATGGAGATGAGGCAACAACACGCCTAATAGAAGGCAGCCAGTTTAATTTTGGCCTTGAGGATTTAACTGACAATAAACCAGCATATATCAATTTTACTCTAGAAACTTTACTAAAAGGCTACCCTACTTTACTGAGTAAAGACGCTGTGGTGGTAGAGATACTCGAAACGGTGCAACCTGGTAAGCGTTTACTTGCTATTGTTAAAGACTTAAAAGAAAAAGGTTATACATTAGCCTTAGACGACTACATTCATCAACCTGTGTGGCGCCACTTTTATCCATTTATTGATATTATAAAAATTGACTTTTTAACCTGTAATATAGAAACAATTAAAACAATTATTGATGATTTAAAACCTTATCCACATCTAAAATTACTTGCTGAAAAAGTTGAAACCCATGAGGTGTATAACCAAGCATTGGAACTTGGCTTTGATTATTTTCAAGGGTTTTTCTTTTCAAAACCAGAGATGATCCAAAGTAAAGCGCTTCCCCCCTCTGGTATGACATTAGCCGAACTACTTTATGAGACCTCAACGCTTGATATGGATCTAAAAAAGATCACCGATATATTTGAGCGAGATGTAAATCTATCTTATAAGTTACTGCGTTATTCAAACTCTGCAGCATTTGCTAGACGTGCAAAAATAAGCACAATAAAACAAGCGCTTATCACCCTTGGTGCCAATGAAATTAAAAAGCTTTTATCTTTATTATTTGCAGCGCAAGTTTCAACAGATAAGCCTATGGAGCTAATTAGGTTATCGCTCACTCGGGCGCGTTTTAGTGAGTTACTGGCTATTTCGCATGGTAAGTTTAAAGACACAGGAATGGTTTTTTTAACCGGCATGATGTCGCTTATGGATGCTATTTTAGATGAAAGCATGCAAAGTGTGATGCAAAAGCTGCCATTATCTAATGAGATTAAAGCCGCTTTACTTAATGATGAGGGCTTGCTTGCAAGCTACTTAAACTTGGTTAAGTTTTATGAGCAAGGCAACTGGCTGGCAGCTAATCAGATCAGCCAACAACTTGGTTTAGATGATAAAGTACCCGATGCTTACCACGAAGCAATTAGCTGGGTGAACGAGCAAATGCAGTTAATGAGCAATGTTTAATAACAACTTTCTAATCACTAATGAGAAAATAAAACGCCAGCATTGCTGGCGTTTTTAATAGGTTTACAAACTTTCTAAAAAATCTTCATCAAAGTCATCAGGCTCTTCTTTGATTGGCGGGTTACCGTCGTAAAGTTCGTATAATTGGCGTTGAAAATAAATATCTTTAATGAATAAGTAAGGGTCTAGTGAATCGTTCAATAAACCTTCTTGCGCAATTAGTGATGCACGGGCCTCAACAGCCTTTAAAGCAAACACTATAATTGTTTGTGGTGTAGTTAACGCTATTTCAGGTAAAACAAAGTTATCAACCACATCACCGGTTAAGTTACGCGCTGTAGAAGGCCCCATAGCAGGTAGCATCAAGTAAGCACCATCCCCTGCTCCCCATACACCTAATGTTTGCCCAAAATCCTCATCTACATGTTCTAGCCCTAATGAGCTGGCCACATCAAATAACCCAAAAACACCTACGGTCGAGTTAACTAAAAAGCGCGCTAAGCTAACACTGGCATTACTTGGTTTACCCTGTAAGCCTGCGTTGATCATATCTACCGGTGCACTAATATTATTAGTAAAATGCACTAAGCTTTGACGCACTGGTACAGGAGTCACCGTGATATACCCTACGGCGGCCGGTCTTAATATATATGTGTCTAAAACATCCATATTAAAATCGTATATTGGGCGGTTAATATTTTGTAGTGGATCGCGCTCGTCCTTTTGGCTATCAGGTACTTGTGCACACCCGGCCAGCACTAACAAAAATATATAAATTAAACCATGTTTTAACATCGCATATCCTTAAGGTATTAATGTGTCTATTTGCAGTTGCAACTGACGGGTACTTTCACGTTTTAACGCTGCTGAATGCCCTTCTAACTCACCGCTACTTGGCATTACTGAGTCATCATTAGAGATACGTGCAGTAATAACTATATCTTCTGCGCTTGACAAGTTTAACCCTGCAACCATAGAGTTTGCATCACTTAGTTCAACTGTAATAGGAAATTGATACTCGTTAAGCTTAACAACCGCTATTGGCATTGGAGAGCCATTTAACGCTTTTGCAAAAACAAATAAAATTCCGTTTTCAGGTTGTTTATTTTTAAGCTCTGTACTTATATTTACTGTCACTTTAATTGCTGCACTCTTTGTAACGTCAACATTTTGTGCTTGCTGTTGTTCTATCTCACTAATACGCTGCGCAATCATATTATAGCGGGTATCTGCTTTATCCATACTGGCAAGTAATACTTCAAACGCTGCTTTTGCTTGTACCCAATCTTTACGTTCGTAAGCAATGAGTGCCAATAAAGAAATAGCATCTAAATTTTGCGGCTCTTCTTGCAGTACTTTTGAAAGCATACCTGCAGCACGTGTCATGCTTGCTTCACTGCCCTCAAGTAACAGCACTTGGCTGTAACTAATAAGCACCTGCATATTGGCAGGATTCATTTGCAACGCTTTATCAAACGACTGCTGCGCCATATCAAATTCGTTCAATGACATAGCCACACGGCCCAGTAACATCCAAGCAATTTCGTCATCCCCCGTTTGGCTAAGCTTAGTTCGCAGTGCCAATGCAAATGCTTGCAGCTCGTTTTCACTCAGCGGCTCGCCTTTTTGCATAACAGCTCGCTCACCGTACTCTGCCAAGTTATCCATAGCATCGTGCCAAGCCGATATTTGCTGCTGATTACCGGTCATAGAGTAAAAAATACCGGTTAGGGCAATCACAAACGCACCGCCTGTTAAGGCAAAAATACGATTATTACCACGGCTATTAAGTGACTTTTCTGGAGAGAGCTCATTGAGTAAGCGACGTTTGAGCTCGATCACTGACTCACTGTGATTTTGTGCATCAATTCGCTGGTTTTCTAAGTCGTTTTGTAGCTCAACTAAACGCTGTTCATAAATACTAATAAGTTCTGCGTTCGCATTGTGCGTAATGGTTTTAACACGCTCTTTTTTTAAAAAAGGCAACATCACAAACAACAGTGCAATAAGTGTGAGTAAAGCAAAAGACGCCCACATTAAAATCATTTAACTTTGCTCCTGACGTTTATTTTTAGCAATTAATTTAACTAACATTGCTTCGTCGTTGTTGCTCCAGCTTTGTTTTACCGATGCTTTGCGTTGGCGAATAACAATAAAGCCAAAACCAAAAATTACAATCAATACCGGTAAAACCCACAGCACTAAAGTTGCAGGGGTTACTGGTGGATCGTAATGTACAAAGTAGCCATAACGATCGATCATATAATCTATTACTTCGCCTTTCGTTTTACCATCTTTTACTAAAGCTAATACTCGCTCGCGTAAATCTTTTGCTACTACCGCATCAGAGTCGGCAATATTTTGATTTTGACACTTAGGGCAACGTAACTCTTTGGTTAGCTCTTCAAAGCGAACCGCTTGCTCGTTACTGTCAAATTGGTAACGGTCTTGCTGAGCAAGCGCCCCCATACTGACAAAAAGGCTAAGGGTTAATAACAACCACTTCATTATTTGAGCTCCTGCATAATTGGTGCAAACTTAGCACGCCACACTCGCGGATTTATATCACCGGTATGGTGCAACAAAATGGTGCCGCTTTTATCAACTAAAAAAGTCTCTGGCGCACCCGACACACCTAAATCTAACGACAGTGTGCGATGTAAATCTAAAATATTAAACTGATATGGGTCGCCAGCACGCGTTAGCATATTGGTTACGTCACTACGCAGTGCTTGCATATCAAATGGCCCGTCAAAATCGGCATCGTAACCTTGCACATAGTACAAGCCTATAATTTTAACGCCTTGCTCGCGCAATTTAGTTAAGTAGCCTAGCTCTGCTAAACATGTAGGGCACCAGGTACCCCATACATTTAATAAATAAACCTCACCTTTTAACTGCTCATTGCTCCACAGCTTATTATCTTGCATTAGATCTGGCAGGCTAAATTCTGGCATAGATTGCCCTAATCGCCCTGTTTGTATTTCCCTTGGGTTAGCAAATAACCCTTGGAATAAAAACACACAAATAAAAGCAAAAACCAGTAACGGTGCTATAGCTAAAAGCTTACGATTCATGCTTCGCTCTCCGCTGTTTCTTTTGTTGATTGAGGCGATGAGGTGCGATAGCGTTTATCAAATAAAATTACAAACCCTGCTAACGAAATTAATATACCGCCAATCCACATCCAACGCACAAATGGCTTATGATAAATTCGTAATGACCACGCGCCTTCGCTTAATTGCTCACCTAACGCTAGGTATAAATCGCGTGTGAAGCCTGCATCAATTGCTGCTTCTGTCATAAACTGCATACCAATATCGTAACGGCGTTTTTCGGCATGTAACTGAGTAACTAGCTTGTTATTTTTTAATACCGATACAACACCCGCATGGCCACTGTAATTAGCCCCGCGAACATTTTTTACCCCTTCAAAGCGGTATTGATACTGATTAAGCTGCACCGTATCACCTGGTTTCATTGATACGTCGCGCTCAACAGAGTATGCCGAAGTAAGGGTTACGCCAGCAATTACAAAGGCAATACCTATATGGCCAAGTACCATAGCCCAATAACCTAAACCTAAGCGTTTAAAGCCTTCTTTAAAGGTGCTATGAACGGTAACTTTACTGTACAAATCAATACCCGTTGTAATTACAATCCATACTGCTAACGCGGTTGCTAATAAGGTAAGCGGTGCAATCACATCATAGCTAGAGAATAACCAAGCAAAGGTAATAATAATGCTAACTAATACACCCATTAGTATTTTATTTTGTAAAAACGCCCATTTATTTTGCTTCCAGCGTAAAAACGGCCCAATACCCATTAAAATAGCAAATGGCACTAACAGTATTGCAAACATCTTATTAAAAAATGGTTCGCCAATTGAAATGCTGCCTAAGCCCATTTCTTTATGCACCATAGGTAATAAAGTACCTAGTAATACAATTAAAGTAGCAACCACTAAAAATATGTTATTTAGCCACAGTGCTACTTCGCGCGATACTAATTTGTAACGCCCTTCGCTTCGCACTTGCGATACTCGCATGCCATAAAGTGCTAATGCGCCACCAACAACAATCGCTAAAAAAGCCAGTATAAATAAGCCTCTATCAGGGTCAGTCGCAAAGGCATGCACAGATACAATAATACCTGAGCGCACAATAAAGGTGCCCAGTAAGCTAAGCGAAAATGCTGCAATTGCTAACAGTACGGTCCATGATTTAAATACACCACGTTTTTCTGTCACACTCAATGAATGTAATAGCGCCGTTGCTACTAACCAAGGCATTAAAGATGCGTTTTCTACTGGATCCCAAAACCACCAGCCGCCCCAGCCAAGTTCTGAATACGCCCACCAACTTCCTATGGTAATACCTAAAGTTAAAAAGCCCCACGCGGTCATAGTCCAAGGACGAGACCATTTGGCCCAAGTATTATCTAGCTTGCCAGTTAAAAGTGCCGCAATTGCAAAAGCAAACGCTACAGATAGCCCTACATAACCCATATAAAGTAACGGCGGGTGTATGATCATACCCGGATCTTGTAGTAGCGGATTTAAGTCGCGCCCCTCTACCGGAAAATAAGGTAATAAACGCTCAAATGGGCTTGAAAGCAATAAGGTGTACATCATAAAGCCAACACCTAAAAAGCCAAGCACACCAAGTACACGAGCACGCAATACCCAAGGTAGTGCTTTAGAGCGCAGTGCAACAACAGCTGTCCAACCTGCTTGCATCAATAACCATAATAAAATAGCGCCTTCGTGCCCACCCCAAGTTGAGGTTATTTGATAATACCAAGGCAAAGAGCTACTTGAATGATACGCCACATATGCAACCGTAAAGTCATTTGTAAGGCTGGCATAAATAAGGGCGGCAAACGAAATAAATACAAATACAAATTGCCCTACCGCTAACGAAGGGGCAGCACGCATTAAGCGTAAATTACCGGTATGTGCCCCCCACAGCGGAAAAACACATAATAAAACGCTTAGCACCATGGCAAGCGTTAAAGAAAAATAACCAAGTTCTGGGATCATTATTAATTACCACTATCTAGGTTGTATTTAGGTTTCTCGTGTTTAATTCCTTTTAACGCTTCTGCCACTTCAGCAGGCATGTATTCTTCATCATGCTTAGCAAGTACTTCAAATGCTTCTATTACATTGGGCTCCACAAGTACACCTTGTGCAACTATGCCTTGGCCTTCGCGAAATAGGTCAGGCAAAATCCCCTGATAACGCACTACCACGGTTGGGCCTGTATCAACTAAAGTAAAGCTTACTTTTAAACTTTGCTCATTGCGCTCTACCGAACCTGGTACAACCATGCCACCAATGCGTAGCTTTTGGCCTATTTGTGGTTTTTCTTTATTGGGGCCTTTACCGTCAACAAGCTCACTTGGGGTATAAAATAAATTAATGTTTTCTTGTAATGCATACAGTACCAAGCCTATTGAGGCACCAATGCCAAACAGCACTGCAACAATAACTAAAAGGCGTTTTTTACGTCTTGGGTTCATTATATTTGCTCCTGCTTAGCATTTTTAATACGAACTTCTCGCGCTATTTGTTGCTCTACCGATGCCATAATATGTTTAGTCTCTCTGAGTGAACTAAATAAAATACCTAATAAAATAAGTGCGCATGTACCAAAAGAAAGCCACACATAAAATCCATAGCCTCCCATTGCAATAAAATCAGAAAATGAGTCAAACTGCATAACTACCTCTTAGTTAACAACTGGCGCACCCATGGGCGATGCTTTTCACGTTGTAATATTTCATTTTTAAGACGAATTAAAGTAACAGTGCCAACAAAAGCCGCAAACGCCAAAATGTTTACCATTAATGGCCAAAACATACTGGGATCAATTGCTTTGGTATCTAGCTTAGTTATTGACGCTCCTTGGTGTAGGGTGTTCCACCACTCAACAGAGTAATGAATAATAGGTAAATTAATAACCCCTACGATAGCCAAAATAGAAGCGGCACGACCCGCTGCCTTTTTATCTTCAAAGGCATGGTACAAAGACAACACACCCAAATATAAAAATAATAAAATTAGCTCTGAGGTTAAGCGCGCATCCCATACCCACCAAGCGCCCCACATAGGTTTACCCCATGCAGCACCGGTTATAAGTGCAATCGCAGTAATGCATGCCCCTACAGGCGCAATTGCAATAACTGCAAGTTCAGCGTTTCGTAACTGCCAAACCAGCGCAATAATGGCAGCAATTGCCATTGATGAATAAGCACCCATAGATAAAATAGCCGAAGGCACATGAATAAAAATGATACGGTAGCTGTCTTTTTGTTGGTAATCGGCAGGCGCAAAACCAAGCCCCCATACCCAACCAACTAACATACTAATAACCGTAACTACGGCAAAATAAGGCAATAACGTATTGCATAGCTTATATGCACGCTCTGCTTTAGCATAGGGATGTAACCACTTCCACATATTAACTTACACTCACTTTTAATGCTGACGATATGGCGATTGGCGCACTAATAATAGCAATAACTAACATAGCGCCAAGAATGGCAAGCTGCCCACTATAATCCAGCGACATAGTACTGGTATCGATAGCTGACGTTGCAAAAATTAAAACCGGAATATACAAAGGCAACACCAATAAACTCATTAAAATACCGCCTTTTTGTAATCCTACAGTAAGCCCAGCCCCAATTGCGCCAATAAAGCTCAACAAAGGCGTACCTAATAATAGCGTTAGTAACGTAGCCATTAATGCTGTGTTATCTAAATTCAATAGTAGTGCAAACAGTGGGGTCATTAATACTAAAGGAAGCCCAGTGATCACCCAATGCGCGGCTACTTTAGCCAACACAGTTAACGATAACGGATACGACGATGCAATAAGTTGTTCAAGTGAGCCATCGTTATAATCATCTCTAAACAGCTTATCTAACCCCAACATAGTTGAGAGCAAAGCAGCCACCCAAATTATACCCGGCGCCATTCTTGCCAGTAGACCGGGCTCTGGCCCAATAGCTAACGGAAATAATGAAATAACAATTAAAAAGAACAAAATAGGATTGATAATTTCAGCGCGCTGACGAAAAGCAAGTTTAACATCTTTACTAAACACGGCTTTAAAAAGTAACCAATAGGAGTGTTGTCGGGTCATTAGTGACGATACTCCAAAGTGAGTGTTTGTAGGTCGCTAAAATGAGCCGTTAAATCTTGATGCGTGGTTAGCAATATAGCTCCGCCATTTTTTAAATGCTCAACAAAACGTTGCTGTAAAAAGGCAACACCACTTTTATCAAGTGCTGTAAATGGCTCATCTAAAATCCATAGCTTAGCTTCACTTAACCATAATCGAGCTAACGCAACACGGCGTTGCTGCCCAGCAGAGAGCGTTCTAACCGGTACATCTTCAAGGCCTACTAAGCCAAGCTTACTTAATAAAGGGTATAAATCACCTTCATTAGTGTAGCCATTAATTGCCAACCAATGTTTAACGTTTTCAAGCGCACTGAGCTGCACATTAACCCCGGTTTTATGGCCTATAAATAATAGATCTCTGGCGTACTCTTCATAGTACTTTTTAATCGACTGATTAAGGTACAGAATATCGCCTTCATCAGGCATAGAAAAGCCCGCTATAATACGTAATAAAGACGTTTTACCAGCACCATTAGCACCCGCTAATTGCATGATTTGGCCGCTATTAAGGCTAAAATTAAGATCCGCAAACAAACAACGTTCTTGCTTGATGCAGGTGACGGACTTAATGTGTAACAAGATGACGATTCTCTCTGCCAAAAATTAGGCGTTAGTCTATCATAATGATAGGGTAATACGAATATTGCTTTAAAATCGATTCACTAAAAATAAAGAAAACTTGATTTAAAATAATGAATACACCTACGCAAATTACATTATCTAATTCATTGGTTAATAACCTAACTTCTAATGCGCCTAAGCATAACTTAACCTCGCTTCCTGGCGAGATGCTTGCGGCAAAAAACATTCAGTTTTCTAAAGAATCGATTACCCTAGATGTATTAATAAATAAGCACTGGCAAACTCTCAGGCTTGGTATTACAACTGCGCCAAAAAACTTAGACAAAATAGCCAGTGCGAGCATACAGCTCAGTAACGAGGGCAAGTCACTTACAATTACCCCCAACAATACAAGGCTTACACTTAATCAACCGGTGCAATTACAGCAATTTTTAAATTATATAAATACCGGAAGCGAGTTACAAAATAATCCTATGCCGGCGCAGGTCGTATTAACGCCTACACCCAAGCTGGTAATTGAAAAGCTTAATGCCAGCATTGCAATTAATAAAGAGGTAGCGCAACTACTGGCCGCCGAGCAACCATTAAAAATAATAATTAGCACTAATAATAAAGGCGCGCAGCTAGACGTTATCAATCGCTTTGCTGAATCCGTGCATACACAACCCATAACTCAAGCAAAACTAGCAAGTTTACTTGCGCAAAATTTGCCAAATGCACAGCTACAAGCAACCCCTAAATTTGCAATTTTAACGCATGCACAACAAGCAGGTTCATTTAAGCTTAATATAAACAATAATCAACTTAACCAACTTTCGCATACCGTAACAAACGTAAACTTGAGCAGCCAAGCCAACAAACTGTTAATTCAAACTAATATAAACAGTACCACTGTCATACTTAAAAACTCGTTCACAAAACCGTTTAATCAACTAATTTCGGCGCAGCAAAGCAGCGTATCAACAAGCAATTTAAATAACCCTACTAGTCCATTAATAGCGGCTAATAACAGCCCTATTGATTCTTGGTTAAAAAGTAGTTTTGGTGAACTAAAAACGCGTATAAGTGATGCAGTAAAATACTTCGAAAACAAACCTTTTGCCGCTATAAATCAAACGACAACTGGTATTAATAAACTAAATGTCGCCGAGCAGTTAAACCAGCAACCTAACCAGTTGCCACCTTTAGTGCAGTTAACCCAATTAATTAAATCAAGTGTTAGCTTATGGCAGTTGCCAACAAGCATGCTCTTTGCAACAACAAGCAATGGCAAACTAAGTTCGCAAAATCAATTACATCCTTTAGAAGCTAAATTACTCGCTCCACTGCTAAACCAACTCAGTGCAGCTAGCGCAATAAACACACCCAATAACACGCCGCTTTTAAGCAGCAAAATAGCAGATATTGCACAGCAGTTATCGCAGCAACCAGCCGACTTAACGCGCCTCGTAAATCAGGCATTTAATCGGATGGTTTCTAGTAATAATTTACACCCAACAGCTATACAGCGCGAAATTCTTGCCACATTACAACCAACGCAACTGACAAACGACACGCTGCAAAGCAGTTTTAGTAAGGGATTAGAGCAACTTGCAGTAAGCATTTTAGCCGCGCCTATTATTAGCCAAACAACTACACCTATTAGCATTAATAATCAAACCGGCTTAGATGCACTACTGCAGGTGTTATTACCCACATTTAAAACCGGCAACTCTGGTGCTAAATTACTTGAGCAACTGCAACAAAGCCAAGTGCAAGCACTTGCGGGGGAGTTAACACAAGTTAAAAATACCCTTGGCCAAGTAAATGTTACCCCTGCTAATCAGCTAGCCGACTCAAACCCCTTGGTAAACTTTTTATTACCAATGAAATTACCGCCAGAAGCGGCGCAAACAGAAATAACATTAGGCCAATATAAAAAGCCCAGTGGCGATAAGCTAGCAGAAAAAAATGTCTGGTTTGTTAGGTTAAACTTTGATTATGCACAGCTTGGTCAGTTACAAATTACTGCCGAATTAATGGATAAAGCACTTGATTGCCAGTTATTTGCATCAAGCCAAGAAGTGACCGCTATGGCTTATCCGCATCTTGATAATTTAAGATCAAAATTAGCCAAGCATGGTTTGCAAGTAGGTGATCTTACTTTAAAGCAAGGCGATGCAAGCCATCAAGCTTTTTATAAATCGCATGCCATTATTAATATTAAGGTATAAAAAATGAGTGACTCAGCCAACAACAAATCTGCGATTGGGCTTTTATATGCAGCCGGAAACTCGCCAATGGTAAGTACCAAGGGCTTTGGTAAATTAGCTGATGAAATAATAGCAGCGGCTGAAAAAAAAGGCATTATGATCCATCAAGATGAAGCATTAGCCAAAACGTTATCACACTTAGAGCTTGGGGAAGAAATACCTAAAGAGTTGTATTATGTAATTGCTGAGCTAATTGCATTTTCGTATGTATTAAGAGGGCAATTTCCGCCAGGCTGGCAAGACTTTCAAGGTAAGTTAAATATTAAGGCGTAGCTTTAACAGCATTAAAAAGCAAAAAAGACGCTAAGCGCCTTTTTGTTTATGCAATGAAAACAGCAGTTCTGCTTCTGCTCTAGGTAATTCGCATTCACGAATTACTTCTTCTAAATCAGCTCCAAGTTCGACCATTTTTACAGCACGAGAATAAATTTTTGCATCTGGATCGTCATACTTTTGCGCTGCTTGTTGTTGAGTTAGCTCTTCATTTTGCTGTTCAACTTCAAGTACTCGCTTACCAATACTTAATAACCCAGTGCGCAACTCTTGTACCTCACTGCGTAAAATATTAATTTGCTCAGCCGAGTCTTTAAATTGCTGCAGCTGAGAGGTAAGCTCACTTGCATAGCTGCTTTTAAATAGAATGATCATCGCCAATGCTATAAGGGCAACAGCTAACGCTATAATTGCTAAACTGAGTAATAACATAATTTTTAGTGGTAAAGCTTATAAATCGCTCAACTCATCCCATTCGTCGTCACTAAGTAGCTTATTTAAATCAACTAAAATAAGTAACTCGTTTTCGCGATTACACACACCCTGAATAAACTTAGCGCTTTCTTCTGTGCCTACATTCGGCGCACTGTCTATTTCTGAGCTGCGCAAATAAACCACTTCAGATACGCTGTCGGCTAAAATACCAATAACTTGCTCTTCAGCTTCAATAATTAAAATTCGCGAATTATCTGTTGCATCCGTACCGGCTAAACCAAAACGGGCACGAGTATCAATAACCGTAACCACATTGCCACGTAAGTTAATAATACCAATCACGTACGAAGGTGCACCAGGTACAGGGGCTATTTCAGTGTAGCGTAATATTTCTTGCACTTGCATTACGTTAACACCGTAAGTTTCGTCTTCTAACTTAAACGTTACCCACTGTAGTATTTCATCATTATTATCTGCATTTTTATTTGCTGACAGTAACTTATCTTGGTTCATGCTGTTTCCCCGTAATGGTCATTACTACTGACGGCTGTCTAGGCCTTTCTCTAATAATGCATTTAAATTATTTACATCTATTAAAGCGCACATTTTTTCTTTAATAACACCGGCAAGCCATGGGCGCTTACTTTGGTTTGTACGCCATTTTACATCTTCTTTACTCAATGTAATGTTATTTATTAGCTTTTCTGCCAATAATCCCCACTGACTGTCGCCTAGTGTAATTAAATACTTGTAGTTAAGTGACGCCTCTAACTTTTCGTCATACTTTTCTGGCATAACCCAA
This sequence comes from Pseudoalteromonas sp. SR45-4, assembly GCF_014163535.1. Lineage (NCBI taxonomy): Bacteria > Pseudomonadati > Pseudomonadota > Gammaproteobacteria > Alteromonadales > Pseudoalteromonadaceae > Pseudoalteromonas > Pseudoalteromonas sp. SR45-4. The sequence goes on along the minus strand of NZ_JACJDO010000003.1, from coordinate 93,769 downwards.
CGTGCGGTATCAACCACATTAAGTTTTTCATCTCTATTGAGCATAACGCCTTTAAACCACTTTGGTTTACCAAATAAATGATTTACTTCACTTAATTCATGTATACCGCCTAACGCTTTAAGCGGCACAGCTAGCGTTAATCCTGCCACTTCAAAAAATAAGGCTTGAAACTGCCCGTCAAAATAATCAGCTTGGCTTTGTGCGGCTAATATTTGCTCGGCCGACAGTGTTTGCTCAGCAGAGGTGACTAGGGCTTTGATTTCTTGCGCTATCGGCTTTTTAATAATTTCTGGCACAACTTGCTCAAATACTGGCGTACTTTGTGTGCTCTGCGCTTCTAAATCTGGGTGTTCAGTCTTTTTATCCGTTACTTGCTCAAGTAATTTTGCAACGGGTTCAAGATTATCTACAGGCTCGTCTTCGCACAATAACGCGCCTAGATATTGAGTCATTACTTTTTCATTAGCAAATAATTGCTTACTCATTGATTAACCTTGTTCTATTAAATAGTCGAGCAATGCCTTGTAGGCATATACCCCGCGAGACCGTGGGCAAAATTCACTTGGAACTTGTTGCGCTAAACTGGCGTCTCTAAATTTGGTATCTACCGGAACAACGCCCGGCCACACTTTATCAGTATAAGTATTTTGCAGTGTTTTATATGCCTCTAACGAGGCTTTAGTGCGCTTATCGTACATGGTGGCAATTATAGTATATTCATAGCTTTTAGCTTGAGATGTTTGCATTAACTGCATAGTACGCATCATTCTGTCGAGCCCCTTTAGCGCTAAAAACTCGGTTTGTACCGGCACTAAAATGCGTTCACTCGCAGCTAGCGCATTAACCATTAATACGCCAAGTACTGGGGGGCAATCGAGGATTGCATAGTCGTAATATTCGCTTATTTTTGCAAGCGCTTTTTTTAATATTAATCCCATGCCGGTTTTATTGCCCATACTTCTATCTAGAGTAGCAATAGCCATAGTGGCGGGTAATATATCTAAGTTTTCAATACTAGATGGACATAATGCTTGGAGTATTTCTTCGCTTTGCATGCTAGTTCCGCGTACAAAAATATCGTATACGCTAACCTCTAAATCCTCAGAATCAATGCCAAAGTAATAGGTTAATGAGGCATGAGGATCGGTATCAATCAATAATACGCGCTTACCTTGAGATGCTAAAATACCTGCAAGGCTAACCGCGGTTGTGGTTTTCCCTACTCCACCTTTTTGATTTGCTACAGTCCAAATCTTCACATTGCATCCTAATTACAGTTCATTTCGAGTCGATATACGAATACCGCCATGGGGTAAACGAATTATTTTTATTGTATTATCGTCAGAGGGTAATTCTGCTTCAGGCTCAGGTTTAACGACTACTTGTTGCGGCTCAACGCTTACTACTTCTGCTGTTGGTGGCAACCCATATTTAGATAGGGCAATAACTACTTTGCGATTTTCAGCACGCCCTTGCTTAGTATCGTTAGTGGCAAAAGGAGAATATTGACCATATCCCTCAATCGCCATTCGCGCTGAATTTATACCTAGCCTTTCAAGCTCAACTAAAACGGCTGTTGCACGCGCCACCGACAACTCCCAATTCGAGCGGTACATTTCATTACCTATGGTTTGGTTGTCAGTATAGCCGCGTACTCTAATATAGTTATCTACCGGAGCAATTATATCTTTAATTATTTTAACAACTTGCTTAGCTCGAACTTGCGCTACACTACTGCCACTTGAAAATAGCATGCCAGAACTAAGCTCAATGATCAGCCAATCTTGGCTGAGTTCTAAACTTGCTTCACCATCGCGTATTTCATCTATTAATGACGATTGCAGCTTAGCCAACAAACTATCGAGTGGTTTGCCAAGGTGTTTTTGATCAATATTACTGGTATCGCTTTGTCCGTCCAGCAGCTTTGGCCCGTGTTCTTCTTTTAAAATACTTTCGCCGTAGAGCACTTCTTGCTCTGGGGTTACTCTGTCTGTCAATATTGCGTCGCCATTTACCCCAGTTCCTTGCTGCGAATGTTGACGGGCTGACTTATCAAATACATAACCAATCGAATCGGACAGCACTTGAAATTTCTCTTCTTTGTTAATTGCTATTGCGTACAAAACCACAAAAAAGGCAAACATAATCGTCATATAATCAGCATAAGACACCAGCCAACGTTCTGTGTGTTGACTTTTAGTAGTGGTGTTGCGTAAGCGACGACGTAACATAATAGCTGCTACTCAACCACGACATTTGGGCGGTCAACCCGATAGGCTTCAAGCTTTAATTCAATGCTTACTGGGCTTTCGCCTTGGCTTATTGCAATTACGCCCTCGGCAAGCATTTCGTGATAAAGCATTTTTTGCTCAACCCGTTGCTTTAACTTATTAGCCATAGGTAAAAATAATAAATTAGCTAAACCCACGCCATAAATAGTTGCTATAAAGGCAGTGGCAACACCGGCTCCAAGCTTTTGCGGATCTGTAATAAACGACATTGCCTGAATAAGACCAAGCACGGCCCCTAAAATACCTATGGTCGGACTATAACCGCCCATAGCTTCATAAACACGACTTGCCTCTAGCAGACGTTCGCGCTCTAACAGTAAATCTATTTCTAACGTATCGCGCAGTTTTTGATCTGAGCAACCATCAACTAATAATCCAAGCCCTTTTGCAGCATAGGCATCTGGGTGGGTAAGCGCTTCGTTTTCAAGGGCTAAATAACCTTCTTGACGTGCTTTATGTGACCATCCTTTTACTTGCTCTATGGCATCTTCAATATTGTATTTAGGCGATACAAAAACCCAGTGCGTAATTTCTAGCATCTTTTTAAAAGTACTGGCTGATGTTTGTAACATTACAGCACCCAATGTGCCGCCCAGTACAATGATCAACGCAGGTCCGTTAAATAATGCCGATACCACACCGCCCTCTAACGAGTAACCTATTGCAATGGCGCCTAAGCCAATAAGTAAACCTAGTACGGAAAGCTTATCCACAGCCCACCTCTGTCTTTAAACGTATTGCTACTTCATCTAATGGCAAACTTTCGCTCGCTAAACCAGCATTAGCAATTGCTTGTGGCATACCATAAACAACACAACTTTTTTCATCTTGTGCCCAAATGGTTGCCCCTGATTGTTTAAGCATACGAGCGCCTTCACGCCCATCTGCGCCCATACCAGTTAATACTATAGCTAATACATCACCTTGATACGCTTTAGCGGCACTGGCGAAGGTTACATCAACGCTTGGTTTGTAACTAATGCGCTCGCTGTTATCTTCAAAAACTCGTAGTGTTCTACTTGCCCCACGACCATCAATCATCATTTGCTGGCCACCCGGTGCTAAGTAAGCCACACCTGCTTGCAGTCGATCTCCTTGCTGCGCTTCTTTTACCTGAATTTTACACAAACTATTTAAGCGTGCCGCAAAAGCCGGAGTAAACGCAGCGGGCATATGCTGAATTAATAATATAGGGTGCGGAAAGTTAGCAGGAAGCTGAGTTAATATAGTTTGCAGCGCAACAGGTCCACCGGTTGATGTGCCAATTGCAACTAGTTGATAGTGCTTGCCACTCGTGCGCTTTGTTACTATTGCACTGCGACTAGTTACTGGCGAATTATTAAAGCTTCGCTCTGGTTGTACTACTGTTGTTGCTGTTTTATTTGTTTGTGCAAACCTTGCTGCTAATGCGCTTGGCGCTGAAGTAGGTGTAAATAAAGGTTTGTTTATACTGGAGGGGCTAGGGCTAGCAACACGTCTAATACGTTGGCGGCCAATTTCTTTTACTTTGCTTTGCAGCAGCTTAATGGCATCTTCGTTATTGCGAGCAATGTCTTCAAATTTTTTCGGTAAAAAATCCATAGCACCAGCATCAAGTGCATCTAAAGTTGCAGTTGCACCGGAGCGAGTTAACGAAGAAAACATTAAAATTGGCGTCGGGTTACTGGCCATAATTTCTTTTACAGCACTTATACCATCCAACACCGGCATTTCTACATCCATAGTGATCATATCAGGATGTAAACTAGCTGCTTTTTCTACAGCATCTTGGCCATTTACGGCAAAGCCAATTACTTCAATCTCGCTATCTAATTCAAGAATCTCACTCACTCGACGGCGAAAAAAGCTCGAATCATCAACAACTAAAACTTTAACGGCCATTTTGCTCTCTTATTTTTATTGTGTAGACGTATAAAGTATACGTCTACTTTATTATTTACCTGCGTAGTGTTTTAACATACTCGGTACATCTAATATAAGTGCAATACCACCATCCGAAGTAATAGTGGCACCTGCCATTCCAGGCGTACCTTGTAATAAAGCGTCTAACGGCTTAATAACCACTTCTTCTTGACCAATTAACGAATCAACCACAAAGCCAACTTGTTGTGTACCTATTTGCACAATAACCACATGCCCTTGCGCTTTACGGCTTGTACGATCGGCACCTTTCACTAGCCAATGCTCTAAATAAAATAAAGGCACTGCTTTTTTACGAACAATAATAGTTAACTGACCATCAACCACATTCGTTTTAGTAAGGTCCAAGTTAAATATTTCACTTACCCCTGCTAATGGTAGTGCAAATGTTTGCTCACTCACTACCACCATTAAGGTAGGTAAAATAGCCAAAGTTAACGGTACTTTAATTTCAAGTATAGTGCCCACACCTAGTTCTGACTCTATGCTAACCGAGCCATTTAACTGGGTGATTTTAGTTTTAACCACATCCATGCCAACACCACGACCAGAAATATCAGATATTGCTTCTTTGGTAGAAAACCCTGGCGCAAATATCAGATTGTAAGCTTCGGTGTTAGACAAACGGCTTGCTTGCTCTTGATCAAGCACACCTTTTTTAATTGCTATTTGTTTTAGTTTTTCAGCATCCATACCTGCGCCATCATCTTTAATGGTAAGCAAAATATGATCCCCCTGCTGCGAAGCAGAAAGCGTAACGGTACCTGTTCTCGGTTTACCCGCAGCTTCACGATCATCTGGCATTTCTATACCATGATCAACCGAGTTACGTACTAAATGCACTAATGGATCGGCCAGTGCCTCAACTAGGTTTTTATCTAAATCGGTTTCTTCGCCAACCAGCAATAAATTAATATCTTTATTTAAGGTACGTGCTAAGTCGCGAACAACACGCGGAAAACGGCCAAATACTTTTTTGATTGGCTGCATTCGCGTTTTCATTACCGCGCCTTGCAAATCAGCTGTAACAACATCTAAGTTAGATATTGCTTTACTCATAGATTCACTTTCTGAACTGGTGGCTAAACTCACTAAACGATTACGTACTAATACAAGCTCGCCCACCATATTCATAATTTGATCAAGGCGTTTAGTATCAACCCTTACTGTTGTTTCAGCTTGTGCAGGCGGCGCTTTTTTAGCAACTGGCGCAGCGGTATTGGTATTAGCACTTGCTGCTACAACAGCCGCTTGTGGCTGCTTAACTTTATCAACTGCTACTGGTGAGGCTTTAACTACAGCTGCTTTAGGAGCCGTAACTTTATTTACAGGTGCAGGTGTTGCCGCGCTTTCTTTAGATTTTGGCGCCGCTCCCTTGCCATGTAGCTCATCTAGTAAAGCTTCAAACTCATCGTCACTTATTTCATCATCGTTAGTGCTAGCAGCCGGACTTTGAGCTGCTTGAGGTTTTGGAGTTTTATTTACCGCACCAAAACTTCCCACCCCGTGAAGCTCATCTAATAAGCTATCAAATTCATCGTCGGTAATATCGCCACTTAAGTCGCTGCTATTACTTAATGACTCTTTTATTGCAGGGCCTTTACTTTTGCCATGAAGTTCATCAAGTAAGTTTTCGAATTCATCTTCGCTAATTTCATCAATATGCGCATCGTTTGCTGTAGCGTTTGTTGCTGCACTGGGTGCATCAAACAACTCATCAAATGCAAAAGGGTCATCATCTAAATTAGCATCTTGCGTTATTACTGGCGCAATAGTGTCACCACCAAGCTCTTCTTCTGTGGGGGGTAAACCTAATTTATGTAATATTTCGAGTAACTGGGGATCGGCAGGCTCTGGTTGCTCACGATTTTTTATCGTAGCAAACATTTCGTTAATAGTATCAAGTGCTTGAAGTATAACATCCATTAGCTCAGAGTTAACTGTTCGCACTTTTTGGCGCAGTAAGTCAAACACGTTTTCTGCGCCATGGCAGGCATCTACCAGCTCTGACATCGCTAAAAAGCCCGCGCCACCTTTAACAGTGTGAAAGCCTCTAAAAATAGCGTTCAATAATTCAGTATCTTCTGGGTTATTTTCCAGTTCAACTAATTGTTCAGATAAAAGCTCAAGGATTTCTCCAGCTTCAACTAAAAAATCTTGTAATATATCTTCATCGACTTCAAAGCTCATGCAGTTACTCTCCTATTAGAAGCCCAAACTTGATAAAAGATCATCAACTTCGTCTTGATCAGATACAACATCATCACGCGATTCTTTATCAATAATAGGGCCTTCTGGGCCTGCTAATGCTTGTGCGGCAATCGAGTTTTCTGTTTTTTGTTGCTCTTGGTTATCGTTTTCATCTTGTGCTGCAAACGCAGTTAACAGATGAATTAAACTTTCTTCAACTTCGCGTACCAGCTCAATAACACGGCGAATTACTTGTCCGGTTAAATCCTGATAATCTTGAGCCATTAACACATTAGTCATTAATACTTGCAACTCATCGGTTTTAAGATGCGAGCTGTTCATAAATTTATCAATGCTATGACACAATGTTTTAAATTCACCAAGTTCAAGATCGCGGCTCATTAACCGATCCCAGGTTGGCTTGATATGCGAAATATCATCAGCTAATTGCTGGGCTAAAGGCAGGCTCGCTTCAACCGCATCCATGGTTTTGTTGGCGGCGTTTTCTGTCATTTCTATGACATAGTTAAGTCGCTTTTTAGCATCCGGAATGGCATCAGTGGTTAAATCTGTTATGCGGGTGTCAAGCTCAAAACCCTTTAAAGACTCGTGCAACTGGCGCGTTAATTTACCTACTTCTGCAAACAAATATGATTGTTCTTGAGAGGCAGTTTCTAAAATTAACTGATCAGCTTTATGTTGCTCACCGTTTTCTAAAAAAGTGACCAGCTGACGTGCTTGCTCTAAAGTAATCTGAGGCGCAGCAGGTGCTGACATAAGCCTCTCCCCTTATTAACCTAAGCGTTCGAACACTTTTTCTAATTTAGTTTTTAATGTACCCGCAGTAAATGGCTTAACAATATAACCATTAACACCTGCTTGGGCTGCTGCAATAATTTGCTCTTTCTTAGCTTCTGCAGTAACCATTAAAACCGGAAGATGCTTTAATTTGTCATCTGCGCGTATTGCTCTTAACAAGTCAATACCTTGCATGCCCGGCATATTCCAATCTGTTACTACAAAGTCAAATGATTGATTTTGCAACATAGGTAAAGCAGTTGAGCCATCATCTGCTTCTAAAACATTGGTAAACCCTAAATCACGCAATAGGTTTTTAATAATACGTCTCATCGTTGAAAAGTCATCAACAACAAGAATTTTTATGTTTTTATCCAAAACATCCTCCAGTGAGGCCTAAACCTGTATTTACTTACTTCTAATTTATCCAGTCATTGATTTTTGCTTTTAGCTTAATCATCGCCTGACCATGTATCTGACTTACACGCGACTCACTTACATCGAGTATCTGTCCAATTTCTTTTAAATTCATTTCATCGTTATAGTACAACGAAAGCACCATTGCATCTCGCTCTGGTAGGGATTTAATTGCACTTAATAAAGATTCATTAAACCTTTCATTTTTAACATTATTAAAGGGTTTGTCTAGTGCTAAATCGTGCCCAACAGGTGTTATAACATCCTCATCAATACCTAAATCTTCTATTCCCAAGATTTTACTGGAATTAACATCGGTTAAAATATGATGATATTGCTCTAGTGTAATTTCAAGCTTTTGGGCAACTTCACTGTCTGTAGGTTCACGATTCAGGCTGCTTTCTAATGCTGAAATAGCTTCTATAACCTGGCGGCTTTTACGATGTACTGAGCGAGGAGCCCAGTCTCCACGGCGCATTTCATCAAGCATAGCGCCCCGAATACGAATACCCGCAAAGGTTTCAAAACTAGCGCCTTTAGTGGCATCAAAGTTTTTTGACGCCTCTATTAATCCTATCATTCCTGATTGAATTAAATCATCGAGTTGTACACTAGGGGGTAAACGAGCAATTAAATGACATGCTACTTTTTTTACTAATGAAGCATGCTTTTCAACAATCATATTTAAATTTTGTGTTGATTCATATCCCATAGCTCTATTCACCAATGTAGTCATAGTTAGCCGTTAACGAGTTTCTCAATGAAAAATTCTAAATGACCCGAAGGCTGGTTCGGTATTGGCCACTTTGTTATTCTTGTTGCTAATGTTTTAAAGGCAAGTGCAGCTGGAGAACTAGGAAACAGTTCAACAATTACTTTTTGACGACGTGTTGCTTTGCGCATATTTTCATCATAAGGAACGGTTGCAACCAGCTCCATTGATATATCTAAAAATCGGTCTGTAACCTTTGATAGCTTTGCAAATAACTCTTGCCCTTCGCGTAATGAACGCACCATGTTGGCAACAATTTTAAATTTATACACGCCATGTTCGCGGCTTAATACTTTGATCAGTGCATAGGCATCGGTTATTGAAGTTGGCTCGTCACATACCACAACCAAAACATCTTGTGCAGCGCGAGAAAAACTCAGCACCATATCCGATATACCGGCAGCGGTATCAACAACTAATATATCAAAATCAGTATTGAGTTCGCTAAAAGCACGAATAAGCCCAGCATGTTCTGCAGGCGACAACTCAACCATACTTTGTGAACCCGAAGTCGCTGGTACTATTTTTATCCCAGCGGGGCCTTCTACTAGTATTTCATCAAGCTCACATTCGCCAGATAACACATGCGATAAATTACGCTCAACACGTAGTCCAAGCATTACATCACAATTGGCTAAACCCAAATCGGCATCAAGCACTAACACTCTATTGCCTTGCTGACCTAAAGCGATCGCAGTATTTAACGATACATTTGTTTTTCCAACGCCACCTTTACCGCCAGTGACGGCGATAACCTTAACGCCGTTATTATTATTTTTGCTCATTTTACGCAGGCCGCTTGCTTGATCTAATACTGTGTTAATCATACATCTCTACTGTGCTCGACGCCACTGATTGGTGTCGTGAATGTTGTACTTTTGTTCTCTTTAAATATAATTGCTCAGCTTTTTTCACTAGTTTTTCTGCATTTGCAACTCGAATATCTTCAGGTACTCGTTGACCATTAGTAAGATACCCTATTGGCAGGCGATTTTGAATCGCAATACTAATTATCTCGCCTAAACTTAATGATTCGTCGAGTTTAGTGAAAATACAACCGCTTAACTGTACTTTTTTAAAGTGTCTTACGGTTTCTTGTAACACATTTATTTGCGCAGTGGCACTTAATACTAAGTAATTACGAATATCCACACGCTGATTACGCATTAAGGTATTTAGCTGCTCAGTTAAACGTAAATCACGTTGGCTCATACCTGCGGTATCTATAAGTACTAAGCGCTTGTTACGTAAATGATATAACACTTCGGCCAGTTCGTTCGCATCTTTAACTTGTTTAACCCCACAGCCAATAATACGGCCATATGTTGCAAGCTGCTCGTAAGCACCAATTCTGTAAGTATCGGTAGTAATTAGCGCTACTTTATCAGCACCATATTTTTGTGCACCTAATGCCGCGAGCTTAGCCACTGTAGTGGTTTTACCCACACCGGTTGGGCCAACTAATGCGTAAACACCACCTTGGCGCAAAATTTCGTTATTCGTGGTTTGCATCTGATCTTCAACCATAGTTAACAGCGCTTTCCAGCCCTGCTGACGCGGAACATCTTCAGGTACAAAACAAGCCATTTGCTCAGCAACTTCTTTATCGATTCCCATGCCTACTAAGCGGTCAATCATGCATGCGCGCGTTGGGTCACGGCGCGCCATATCTTGCTGCATTAAACCCGACACTTGGTGCTCTAATAACTGGCGAATTGCGTTCATTTCTTCACGCATTGTGCTCATTGCTTCACTTTCGGTATTTTTAGTCGTGTGTTTTTGCGCAACTGGCGTGTCTAACTCATCAAAATCACGGTCTAGGTCATCAAAACCTAAGCTGTCAGCTTGCGTTTGTGGGCGTGCTTGCGCAGCTTCTTCACGCGCAAACATATTTGTAGGGCGTTGTTTAGCGATCGGCTCTTGATAATGCTCTGAGGTATCTATACCTGATTGCGAAAACATTGAAGCCAATTCTGCTGAACGTGGACGCGGCGACTGGCGCTCTAATAATGCTTGTAAGCTGTCGGCTACCTTTGCTTGTGGCTCAGGTCTAGCACGCTGTGGCTCTGGTTTTACAAAGTTATGCATGCTTTGCGAGTGGGCAGAATGTGCCGTACGCTGCTGCAGCGGCGCACTTTGTTGTGGCGCGGCGGCTTTAGGGGCTGCTTTGTCATAATCAACCGCTGCGACAATTTCTACGCCGTTTGCGAGTTTTTTATTAGACATAATAACCGCATCAACACCTAGCTCATCTTTAACTTCTTTAAGTGCTGTGCGCATATCTTTAGCAAAAAAACGTTTAATCTTCATGGTTCAACCCCTTTAAAATCTTATTGTTGGCCTACTGAGCTAACAATCTTGATCTGCCTTTCGTCTGGTATCTCTTGATAAGACATCACTCGCAATCCTGGAATGGTGTACTTAACAAAACGAGATAACACAGTGCGTAACATTCCTGACGTTAACAGTATTGAAGGTTCACCGGCCATTTCTTGATTTTGATGCGCTTCGTTTAATGACACTTGAAGTCGCTCTGCAAGTCCTGGCTCTATTCCGGCACCTTCGTCGCCTGCATTTTGTAATGACTGATGCAACATCTGTTCCAACTCAGGCGCCAAGGTTATGACAGGGATTTCTGAAGACATACCCACCGCATCTTGAACTATTAATCGACGCAGTGAAATACGTACCGCAGCGGTTAAAACATCTGGGTCTTGGCTACGCGGGCCATACTCTACAAGGGTTTGTACTATTGAGCGCATATCGCGAATAGCTACACCTTCGTTTAATAAATTTTGTAAAACTTTAACTATAGTAGTTAATGGCAATACATCAGGCACCAAGCCTTCTACTAACCTTGGGTGACTTTTTGCTAGCATATCTAATAGGTTTTGTACTTCTTCGTGGCCTAATAATAACGCCGCATTATTGGTGAGTAATTGGCTAATATGAGTGGCAACCACAGTCGCCGAATCAACCACGGTATAACCAAGCGATTGCGCTTCATCTTTTTGATCAGGCTTGATCCACACCGCATCTAAACCAAAAGCCGGATCTTTAGTTTCAATCCCTTTTATAGGACCAAATACTTGCCCCGGATTAATTGCCAATTCATCGCCGTGTTTTAGTTCGCCTTCGCCACTTGATACGCCCATTAAGGTAATTCGGTATGCATTTGGGTCTAGCTCTAAGTTGTCGCGTATATGCACCGGGGGCACTAAAAAGCCTAATTCTTGAGAGAGCTTTTTACGCACGCCTTTAATACGGTTTAGCAATTCACCACCTTGGGATTGATCAACCAATGGAATAAGTCGGTAACCTACCTCTAAACCAATTACATCAACCTGCTGCACATCGTCCCAGCCTAACTCTTTTTGCTCTTGCTTATTGGCAATGCCTGTACCTACTGCGCTGCCATTAGCGGTTTCCTCAGCAAGTGCTGCTGCCGCTTTTAATTTGTTTTGTTGGGTGTAGTAAGCTAAATAACCTAATAATGCGCCCAAGCTTAAAAACGCTACGTGTGGCATACCAGGTACTAAACCCATAATAATTAAAATGCCTGAAGCAATAAATAACGACTTTTCGTTACCGAGTTGTTTCTTAAATTGATCGCCCATGTTGTGCGACTCATTTTGACGCGTTACAACAATAGCAGTACCAATAGAGAGTAATAATGAGGGAAGTTGTGCAACTAAGCCATCACCTATAGTGAGCAAGGTATAAATTTCCATGGCATTGCCAAAGCTTAAATCGTGTTGGATCATGCCAACAAATAAGCCACCAACAATATTAATAATTAATATAACAATACCGGCAATAGCATCGCCTTTAACAAATTTACTGGCACCATCCATAGAACCATAAAAGTCGGCTTCGCGGGTAACTTCTTCGCGGCGCTCTCGGGCTTGCTCGGCGCTAATAAAGCCCGCATTCATGTCGGCATCAATTGCCATTTGTTTACCCGGCATAGCGTCAAGGGTAAAGCGCGCCGACACTTCAGAAATTCGCCCAGCACCTTTAGTAATTACCACAAAGTTTATGATAATCAAGATTAAAAACACCACTAAACCTACCGCATAGTTACCACCAATAACTACAGAGCCAAAGGCTTCAATTACTTTACCGGCAGAGTCACCACCATTGTGGCCCTCAAGTAATACTACTCGGGTGCTGGCAACGTTAAGTGCCAAACGCATAATAGTGGCGATTAGTAACACAGCCGGAAACATACCAAATTCAAGTGGTTTCATGGTGTATACAGTTACCAGTAACACCACCAAAGCAAGGGCAATATTAAAAGAAAATAATATATCAAGCAGGAACGGAGGAAGAGGTAAAATGACCATACCCAGCGCAGCAAGTACCATTAATGGTGTACCTACGCCTTTGGCATACTCTTTTTTATCTTTGTTAAGTTGTTGTAATACCGCTTTAAATCCCATAACCCTACAATTTCAAAAAATTGACACTACTGTGAAATTGCAATAACTATTCCAAGTTATAGGTTATTTAAATTAATACTGATAATCGTCAGGAATAGGCAGTTTTTTATTAAGTTTGGTGGGGCGTTTTCCGCGCCCTTTATTAAAGCGCTTAAGCTGAAACACATAAGCTAATACTTGCGCAACTGCGGTAAATAATTGATCCGGGATTTGCTCCCCCACTTCTGCAGTATGATAAAGTGCTCGAGTAAGCGACGGCGACTCTAAAATAGGCACTTCATTACCAATCGCTATTTTACGAATTTGCATTGCCATTTCATCAATTCCTTTGGCAACTACTATAGGTGCTCCGGCGCGTTCGGTGTCGTACTTTAAAGCCACTGAGTAATGGGTAGGGTTAGTTACAATAACATCGGCATCGGGCACATCTTGCATCATACGTTTTTGCGACATTTGCCGCTGGGTTTGCCTTATGCGCGCTTTTATTTGTGGGTCACCCTCTGAGTTTTTATACTCGTCTTTTACTTCTTGAAGGGTCATTTTAAGTTGTTTATTGTGGTTATAGCTTTGAAACGGCGCATCAATCGCAGCAATAATAATTAAGGTACAAGACAAGCCTAAAAACATCCAAGCCAATATTTCTAAGGCATGAATAATATTACCTGGGGCGCTTTCTACACTTAAGTGCAGTATCTCATCAAAAAAGGTATTAATTAAAAACACTGCAAAACTGGCAACTAAACCAAACTTTAACAGCGACTTTAACAGCTCCACCCCAGCTTGCGGGCCAAACATACGTTTAAAGCCTTTAGCAGGTGACATTTTACTGGCTTTAGGTGCAGCAGCTTGCCAACTAAAATTAAAGCCACCTAGCATGGTGTTACCAATAAAAGCAGCTAATACAATAATTAATACAAACATTGCCATAGGAAACATCAGCGCATCGGCCACTTCGCCCCATACAGCAAACATTTTGGTGGTGTCGTAGGTTTCGTTACGGTTTAGGCTAAGCATTCTACCCATTACGTTATACAAACCTTTACCAATTTCGGGGCCGTACATGAGCAACGAAATAGCCGAAAAAATAAGCACAAACATAGTGCCCAACTCTTTGGATCGCGCTATTTGGCCTTTCTTTTTGGCATCCTCTACTTTTTTGGATGTGGGTTCTTCGGTTTTTTCTTGTCCAGAATCTTCAGACACAATAACCTCCTAAGGCGAGCAGCCCACTAATGAGCACATTAACTCGACCATTTTTAGCCACTGAAACTCAAACTGCGATACAAAGTTACCTAAGGTCGCCCAAATAATGATAAGCCCAGCAACTAAAGTAAACGGAAAACCAATAGAAAAAATATTTAGCTGTGGCGCGGCGCGGGTCATAATGCCAAACGACATATTAATTACCAGCATAGCGGTAAGCGGTGCCAGTGATAGCACCAGCGCTGTAGTAAACATCCAGCCGCCCCAAGTTACTATGTCCCAGTAATGATCCACCGACCACCAATTACCATCAATTGGCAGCACTTCAAAGCTGTGTACCACCATTTGAATCATCATTAAGTGACCATTAAATACAAAAAATAATAAGGTCGCTAAAATAAGGTAAAACTGCCCTACTGCAGGCACACTTAAACCATTGGAGGGGTCAACTACAGAGGCAAAACCAAGACCCGTTTGCATAGCCAATATTTGCCCAGCTAACACAAAGGTATTTAACAATAAGGTAGATGCAAAGCCAATCGCAATGCCTATTAGCATTTGCTGAATAACCACTAAAATCATTTCAAACGAAAACAAATTAGTAAAGGTAGCAGGCGGCAGCATAGGCACAGCAACAAAGGTAACAACAATTGCTAAGCCCATTTTTATACGTGTGGGTACGTTTTTAGCGCCAAGGCCAGCCATTACCATAATCATTGAGCTAATACGCACTAATGGCAGTAAAAAGTCACTCAACCATTGAATTACGACAGCAAACGGTAATTCCATACTTAGCCTGCAATTTCAGGAATAAGTAATACTAGGCGGGTAAAAAAGTCCATTAACTCTTGGGTAAACCAGTGGCCGCCAACAATAAGCGCACTTATAGTAATTAGTAAGCGTGGTAAAAAACTCAAAGTTTGCTCGTTAATTGAAGTTGCAGCCTGAAACACTGCAACCACTAAACCCACAATTAAGCCCGGCACTACAATAGCAGAAACCAATTTAATTACTAAAAACAGCGCGCTACTTAAAATATCAACAAATACTTCTGGTTCCACGGCGTACTCCTAGTGCGTAATTAGCTTAGTGTTAAGTAAGGTCATGTGCCTAAACCAAAGCTTTTTGCCAAGGTTCCCATCACTAAGCTCCAGCCATCAACCAACACAAACAGCATTATTTTAAACGGTAAAGACACTATCATTGGCGATAGCATCATCATACCCATGGCCATTAATACCGACGCCACCACTAAATCCACGATTAAAAAAGGAATAAAAAACATAAAACCAATAATAAAGGCCGTTTGCAGCTCACTGGTTACAAACGCCGGAATAAGTACAATTAAAGGAGTGGCTTCTGGCGAGTCTAGCTGATCGTACCCTGCTATTTTGGCAAAGGTTTCTAAATCTTTAATACGCACTTGCGACAGCATAAAGGCTTTCATTGGCTCTTTTGCCAGCTCCAATGCTTCCATTGAAGTGACTTGCTCGCTTAGATAGGGCTCTATAGCGCGTTCGTTCACTTGCTGATAAATAGGCGCCATAATAAAAATACTTAAAAATAACGACATGCCTAGCAATACTTGATTTGAGGGGGTTTGTTGTAAACCTATGGCTTGGCGCAAAATAGCCAGCACTACAATTATACGGGTAAACGAGGTCATCATGATTATAGCCGCTGGAATAAAGCTCAGCGCGGTCATAATCGCCAATACTTGCAGCGTTACCGAGTAGTCTTGGGTGCCATCTGCATTTGTGGTAATGGTTAGTGCGTCTATTCCTTCTGCACTAACATTTGGTACAAACAGCATGACAAAAATAAGAAGCAGCCATTTAGTCATAATTTTAATTCTTTTTATTTTGATTTGCTTGTGGGTTTAAAAGCTTACTAAAGCGTTTTGCTAATTCTGGTAGCTCTTTTTCACTCAAAGGTGTATCTAATTTATGTAAATAGTTAATGCTGTGCGGGGTAACCCCTAATAAATGTTGTGCGTTATCTATTTCTACCACCATTAAACGCTCACGCGAGCCCAGTGGTAAACTACGCACTACTTTAAACTCATCACTATTTGCTAAATTTGGATTAAACTTTTTCACAAAAAATGCCAGTACTATAATTAGCACCAGCACCATAACAAGCGATAACACCATAGAGAGAATATCGCCTGTGGGTGTTACCTGCTCTGCTTTTGTAAATACCGAGCTGGTTAAAGCAACAACCATACTCATCGTAATTTTTTGATCCGTTCTACTTGGCTAATTACGTCGGTTAAACGAATACCAAACTTATCGTTTACTACCACCACTTCGCCATGGGCAATTAAAGTACCATTAACCAGTACATCTAACGGCTCACCTGCAACACGGTCAAGCTCTACCACCGAGCCTTGGTTTAATTGTAATAAGTTACGAATATTAATTTTAGAGCGCCCTACTTCCATAGAAATAGTCACAGGTATATCTAAAATTGTATCGAGCTTGCGCTTTTCATCGCCACTGATCTCGTGTTTTGCATCGCTTAATTCATCGAGTTCAGTTACTTTTGCTTGGCCACTGTCATCAGTGCCCTCAGCTTCGGCTAAAGCTGCTGCCCATTCATCCATAGTGTCTTGATCATCGCTCATACGTTTAACCTTTTAATCAATTACCAGTCTAAGTCTACACCGTCAGAGAGGTGTAAATCATCTTCTAGTTCTGCTAATTCTGCATCTGAATCAATTTTCTTGCCGCCTTTGGTAAATACATGCAGCTCAGATTTAACTGAATCAGGTCGTTTAATTTTTTCACTAATTTGCAGCGCAACACTATCGCGTGAGCGGCCCATTTTAGCTCTAAATGTCGGTAACTCTTCAACAAATACAGTTATATGCTCAGGCATTTCTACCGGAATAATATCACCTGCTTTGAGTTCCATTATTTGTTTTAGTGTTAAATCTACTTCCAATAACTGAGTAGATAGCTCAACCTCTACGTCCATTATTTCATCGCGTAGTGCCTTACTCCAACGTAAATCGGTGTCTTCGGTATCCGATTGCACACCCGCGTCAAGCAGCTCTCTAATTGGCTCCAGCATAGAATAAGGCAGAGCAATATGAAAGTCTCCCCCACCGCCATCCAATTCAATATGAAAAGAGCTAATAACCACCACTTCGGTTGGGCTTACAATGTTAGCCATAGCAGGGTTTACTTCAGAATCTAAGTATTCAAACGATACATCCATTACCGGTGCCCATGCTTCTTTATAATCTTCAAAGATTATTTTTAGTAACATTTGCACAATGCGTCGCTCTGTAGGGGTAAATTCACGCCCTTCAATTTTTGCATGGTAGCGGCCATCACCACCAAAAAAGTTATCAACCAAAATAAACACTAAACGTGCTTCCATGGTAATAAGGCCGGTGCCTTTTAAAGGTCTAAAACGCACCATATTTAAACTAGTTGGCACAAACAAAGTATGCACATACTCGCCAAACTTAATCATTTGTACGCCATTTATAGACACCTCAGCGGTGCGGCGCATCATGTTAAATAGGCTAATTCGCATATGACGAGCAAAGCGTTCATTAACAATTTCCAGTGTCGGCATTCGCCCACGTACGATCCGATCTTGCGAAGAAAAGTCATACTGAAGCGTATTGCCTTCACCGTCTTCACCTTCGGGTATATCTTCCTCGTCAACGTCATCAACACCATGCAATAACGCATCAATTTCGTCTTGGGATAATAAATCGCTCACGCTAGCCCCTTATTGCATCACAAAGCCGGTAAATAATACCCGCTCAATTACTTTACTGCCTTCAACGTCCATTAAGCTATTTTGTACTTTTTCTAGTGCTGCAAAGCGTAAGTTTTCTTTACCTACACTGGTGCTTAGTTCGTCAGCCGTGGTCATAGAAAATATACTTAATAATGTACTTTCTATTAGTGGAATATGTTTTTTAGCGGTTTCTTCGTTTGATTCGCCGCGCACTAATAATTCCACTTTAATTTGCACAATTCTATCGCGACTAGAGCCCGGTATGTTAAATACAAAAGGTCTTGGCATTGCAACATAAAGTGCGCTGCCTATTTTGGCCGATGAGCCTGTAGAAGAGCTTGCTTGCTGTGCTGTAGCGGCTTCATCATTTAACGTTTCCGCTGGCGTGTCTGAGCCCGAAAGCAAAAAATAACCAACAACAGCTGCAACAATAACAAGCAATACAGCTGCAATAATTACTATGAGTTTCTTTTTGCTGTTACCTGTTTCTTCTATTTCTAAATTAGTCTCTTCAGCCATGACATTTCCTTTATTAGCAAAGGTACTTGCTTGTTTTAGTTATTATAATAGCAGTACTTAGGCATAGTAATCTATTGATGATGACGTTTGTTGTCGAGAACTTGGTATTTGTGTATTAATTTGCTCATCGTTTTCATCAGTAGTCAATTCATTATTAGCTAAACGACGACTATCGTTGTCATCATTTTGCTCTGCTCCTTGCCCTCCAGGCTCACCATAAGAAATAGTACTTTCGCCTAAATCTATACCTTGCTGGGCAAGCATTTCGCGTAAGCGCGGAAGCGATTGTTCAAGCGCTTCTTTAGCTTGCTGGTTTTGTACTACAAAGTTTATTTGTGCTTGCTCTGCATCGCTTCTGATGCGAATTTGCATACTGCCCATTTCTGGTGGGTCGAGACGAATTTCTGCTACTTTATTATTTATGCTAAGCATAGAGCTCACTCGCTCTTGCAACATTTTTGCCGCGTCACTTTTTATAATATTAAGCGCTTGCATAACACCTGGGTCCAAGCTTGCTTGTTTAACTTGCGCTGTGCTTTGTAATTGCCCAGCCTGCAACGCTTGCATATCAATTATAGTTTGCTCATACCCTACACTATCGTATAGGCCTAAACCATTTACCGTACTGGTAATTTGCGTCAATAATTGTGCTGCTCGGGGTGATAACTGTTCAGTGTTATTTTTTTGCAATGACTCTAACGATTTAGTGAGTTCTTTATCGCTAAGCGCATTTAATGCTGTTTTATCATCTGCAGATATTAATACTTTTTTATCAATCGATGCGCTTAGCTCTGCAATTGTTTGCTTAATACTTGCTAGCTGCTCACCTTGTGGCTGCTCATTTTTAATATAGCTATTTAACTGGCTCAGTAGCGCTTGTTTTTCTGGGGTGGTTAATGCATTTATTTGAGAATTTAAAGCCTGTTTAGCCGTGTCTGCTGCGCTTGCTTTATCACTTTCAACAACATATTGAGTAAGCATTTGCTTTAACGTTGCGAGGTTGTCGTTGCTATTGGGTTTGCTACTTGCCTGCAGCTGCGTAGTTAATTGCTCATGCTGCTCGGGTGTAAGTTTAGCAAGTAACGGATCTGATTTAATTGCCTCGCTATCTTTGCTTAGCAAGTTCATTACTGCGGCATCTACCGATTGTTTTTGCGCTGTTACATCGCCTTTATTATTTGCCGTAGCCATACTTTGAGATAAGGGCATTAACTTTTCATTTGCCGCTTCAGCGCTTGCTGCAACATCGCTAAACACACCTTTTTGCGGTGCAATTACAATAGGGGCAAGCTGATCATCAGGCTTCCCTTTTAATTGCTTAGCGTCTTCATCTAAAGCCTCGGCTTTAGCATCAGCGTTCTTTTTAACTGAGGTGTCTATAGTGTGCGCAGCATTTATTTGCGCCAACATACTATCGCCCGAAACAGCATCGTCTTGTGTTTCAGGCTGCTCAGCCTTAGCATTGCTAGCGCCTGCTTTAGCTTTGCTGTTATTATTGTAAGCCGCTTTATTGGCATCTTCTAACTGATTAAAAAAACCAGTATCAGAGTCATCATTACGTCTTGAGTTACTCGTTTGTTTATTAGAGTAAGCGTCTTGCTCAGATACCGCTAACATTGAAATATCATTAATCGTCATAAATCACCTAATATAAAGCGGCAACAAACCACCCAATAATGCCTAAAATTATAGTTCACTTAACAACAAAGCAATTAACGTGCCTTTGTTTATAAGGTACAAGCTTTTGTTAAAGCGGTTAAAGTACTCGCTACTTACTAAAGTCGATTGTTGTGTCGTTGAAAAAATTGATTAGCCGAAAATTCATCCAACATTTTTTGCTCATTTTTAGCCACTAGCACATCGGCCTTTAACTGTTGTTTTTCGATGAGTTTAGCGACTGCTTTAGCCTTAATTTGCTGCTTTAACCACAGGGTTTTACGCTGGCTAACCACTTGTTTTGCAGTGTTAACTGTATTGGCTTGTTGGCGAATTGCTTCTTCTATTTTAGCAATAAATGCATGAAACTGACTAAACCCAGCACTTGATAAGCCCGACTGCCCTTTAATGTGTAATTGCTGGGTGTATTCCAATCTAAAGTTATTTAAACCTTGGAGTTTTTGCTGGTTTGCCTGCAAATTTTGATTCGCCTGCAAATAGCTCATCCGCAGCGTTTCTTCTTTATCGTTTTCAATCTTTAGTAATAAATGCAGTTTGTTTTTAGCCATTATGCTTGCCCTAATAACTGCGCTAGCCCTTGCAGGCCGTCGTCGTAACTAATTACATCACGCATGCCTTGCTGTAAAAAGGCATTTACTCTTGGCATCATATTTATGGCTTGATCAAGCATTTGATCTGTCCCTTTTTGATACGCACCTAGGGTGATCATGTCTTTATTTTGCTGGTACATAGAGTACACCTGCTTAAGCACTCGCGCTTGTTGCATGTGCGTCTCAGATACCACTTGCGGCATTACTCGTGAAATAGATTTTTCTATATCAATTGCCGGATAATGACCGCTGTCGGCCAGTTCCCGCGAAAGTACAATATGGCCGTCGAGTATGGCGCGCGCCGCATCGGCAATGGGATCTTGCATATCATCGCCTTCACTTAATACGGTAAAAAAGGCAGTAATAGAGCCTTGCCCTTCTCCGCCGTTACCGGCACGCTCCACCAGCGCTGGTAGTTTTGCAAACACCGAAGGCGGGTAGCCTTTAGTCGCCGGTGGCTCGCCTACTGCAAGTGCTATTTCACGCTGCGCCATGGCATAGCGCGTTACCGAATCGAGCAATAACAAAACGTTTAATCCCTGATCGCGAAAGTACTCTGCAATTGTTACCGCAGTTTCGCAGCCTTTTAAACGCATTAATGGTGAAGAATCTGCCGGTGCTGCTACAACCACCGAGCGTTTACGCCCCTCTACACCAAGTATTTCTTCAATAAATTCTTTTACTTCGCGGCCACGCTCGCCCACCAGCCCCACCACAATAACATCGGCTTCACTACCACGAGTCATCATACCAAGCAGTACCGACTTACCTACACCCGAGCCTGCAAACAAGCCCATTCGCTGGCCTTGTCCTACTGTTATTACTGAATTTATAGCACGCACACCTACATCCATAGGCTGGCTTATGGGTCGTCTTGAAAGAGGGTTTATCGGTTTTTGGGCAAACTTAAGATAGTGCTCAGCATTAATTTTACCTAAACCATCAAGAGGACGACCTAAGCCATCAACTACGCGGCCCAGCAAACTCATGCCTACAGGTAAACCTGTGTCGTTAAGTTGGGGGATCACCCGAGCACCAGGGAGCACCCCCGATATATGATCGTTTGGCATTAAATATAAGGTTTGGTCGTTAAAGCCAACTATTTCGGCGTCAACAAAGCCGTTCATAGTTTCTATTTTACATTGGCTACCTACAGGCGCACGTAAGCCTTTGGCCTCAAGGGTTAGGCCAACTACTCGCGTTAAAATACCCGCTACAGCAAGTGTTGGCGGTTTAATATGCTGTTTGTATTGAGATAAGCGTTCGCTTAATGAAACATCTAAAGCAGACATAACAGACCAATAAAATAGTTAGATACTACTGCTATGCAAAAAACTATCCAATGTTTCTTTGACACGCGTTTTAAGTGTCATATCAAGCGATGATTGCGCCGTTTTAACTTCGCAGCCGCCTCGCTCTAACGTTGGCTCTGCAATCAACTGCCAGTTATTATCTGTCACTGTTTGCTCGCCATAACTTTGCTTTATTAGCTCTAAATCTTCGGGGTGTAAATGAATGCGTACTTTTTCTTGCTCGGTATTAAGCGCATCAATACTGTGTTTAAGGGTGTGTAAAATAACATCAGGAGAGATTTTTACTTCTTGATAAATAATAGCTTCTGCAAGCATAACGGCTAATTGCACTAATTGCTTTTCAGCTTGCTCATCTACTTTACCTAGTGGCGCGGTTAATCCCTCTAAAACACTACGCAGGCCAGTTAACTGCTCCTCTATTAGTGGTTTTACATCTTCTTGGCCTTGGGTTTTTCCCAGCTCTAGCCCCTCTTTGTAGCCAGCTTCTTTACCTTCGGTAACGCCTTTATCAAAACCGTCTATGTAACCTTGCTCGTGCCCTTGTTTTACACCTTCTTCAAACGCATCTTGTCTAATGCGCTCAAGTTCGGCCATAGTAAGCGCAGGTAACTCAGGTTCTTGCGGCTCTTCAATTAGCGACTCTTCAGCCATTTCTTTTCGATACAACTCAGCAAGCGGTGTACCAAAGGCAGTAGAGCGATTACCAAAGCTTTTTTCATCGGGTGCTACATCAGGAACATCCCAGTGCTTTAATAGTTCATCGGCTTCATCGGCGTGCAGTGGACGCCCTTTGTGCATTGACGATTTAGTCATGGTTTATAAAAACTCCTCGCCGCCGCCGCCGCCAAGCTGTATTTCGCCCGAGTCAGACAATCGACGCGCCGTAGAGAGTATTTCTTTTTGCGCTGCTTCTACTTCACTAATACGCACTGGTGCCATTGCCTCTAAGTCATCGGCAAGCATTTCGGCAGCACGTTTAGACATATTACCGAGTATTTTTTCTTTAAGCGCATCGTCTGTGCCTTTAATCGCTTTCATTAGTACGTCTTGTTGTACTTCGCGTAAAATTGCTTGAATACCACGGTCGTCTACGTCCATTAAGTTTTCAAACACAAACATAAGATCTTGAATTTGCTGCGACATTTCTTCGTCATGCTCACGAATAGAGTCCATTAACTGCCCTTCTACGTTGGTATCTAGGTAGTTCATAATATCGGCAGCCGCTTTTAAGCCGCCCATTTTCGCAGCTTGCGCACCCGCTTGGCCAGCAAACTGTTTTTCCATAATTTCGTTAAGCTCTTGCAAGGCAGCTGGCTGCACTTCTTCAAGGTTAGCAATACGCATGGTTAAATCCAGGCGCACTTTATCAGGAAACTGCGCCAGTATTTCGGCAGATTGCTCAGGCTCTAAATAAGATAATACAATGGTTTGAATTTGCGGATGCTCATTACGAATAATGTTAGCTACTTGTTTCGAGTCCATCCACTTTAACGAATCAAGTCCTTTAGCGCCCGATCCCATTACTATTTGGTCAATTAAGCTAGCGGCTTTATCTTCACCTAATGCAGCAGTAAGCGCTTTTTTAATAAAGTCTTCTGATTGAAAACCAATTGTACTAAAGCTTTGAATTTGCTCTATAAATAAATTATGTACTGCGCTTATTTTAGCTTGCGATAGATCCTGCAAACCGGCCATCGCCATACCCACTTTTTGCACCTGTTTGGGCTCTAAGTGTTTGAGTATTTGCGCTGCATCTTCTTCAGATAAACTTAATAGCAGTATGGCCGCTTTATCTACGCCATCTAGCTTATCAACATCGAAAGCTGCTGGGAGTTGTTTTTGGTTTTGATCAGTCATCTTCTGTTAACCACGCTTTCACTACTTGTGATGATAGTTCTGGTTCATTAGCTACAAGGGCACGTACGGCTTTAAGTAAGTCTTCGTCACCATGTAAATCGGGTAGCTGCAGTGTACCATCGCTTGAGAAGCCAACTGAAGCAGAATCAAAGTCTTTATTTAGCATATCTAAGCTATTATCGCCAATATCAACCCCTGAGCTAAGTGCATCTTCATCGTACTCATCAAGCGTGCTGTCTGGGTAAATTAAGCGTTTTAGCATAGGTTTAACTACAGCCATAATCAACACAATAATAACCAATGCAGCCAGTACTAAGCGTACTATTTTCATAAACCAGTCTTGTTCCCATAAAGGTACTTCAAAACTCATATCTACGGCTTCTCGTACAAAGGGAACTGTTACTACTTCTAGGGCATCGCCGCGCTGTATATCAAAGCCAACACCACCTTGTAATAAACGTCGAATATTTGACAGTGCCTCAACCGAGCGCGGGGTCATGGTGGTTTCACCGTTTTCGCCCACTGTTGGCAAATAATCAACCGCTACCGATACACTAATTCTGCGAATCGTGCCGCTTTGTTGGCGCTTATGCGAAATAGTAGTATCGAGCTCATAGTTACGCGTGGCTTCTTTATGCGTACGACTCGGTGAAGTAGCACTTCCTGCGCCGCCTTGGCCTGCTACTTCTGGAATATCTGAATTTACCGGAGGCTGATTACTTAACGCGCCAGGAATACCCACAGCTAAGCCGCCTATGTTGTTTTCCTCAAACGTGGTTTCGCTTCTTACCGCTGGTAGGTCTGGGTTATAACGTTTTTGCGTTTCTTCTAATGAGCTAAAGTCCATACTCAAATCAACTTGCGCAGTGTAATTACTCAAACCAACAATAGGGATTAAAATGCTATCAATTTTTTCTAGGTATTCTTGCTCGCGCTTACGCTCTAGGTCGTACTCTTTACGAGAACGCGCAGAAAGTGAGCTTTGTGAGCCCGAATTTAATAAACGGCCATTTTGATCGGTAACCGTTACACGTGCAGGCTCTAATCCTTGCACTGCTGAGGCTATCATATCCACCACAGAGTCTACTTCTTCGCTGTTAAGCGAGCGTCCGCGTTTAAGCGTAAGTACGACCGTTGCTGATGGTTTTTTCTCTCTGCGGGCAAATACGTTTTCTTTTGGAATAGCTAACAGCACCTTGGCGCGAGTGATGTTATTAAGCTCTTCTATAGTGCGGGCAAGTTGCTGCTCTCGGCCATGCTTTAGGCGCTCGCGCTCTAAGCGTTGGCTTACACCAAAGCCCATGTCTTGCATTATTATGTCTGAACCAGAAGTAGGACCTTGATCCAAGCCTTCGCGAGTCATTAGTAATTTTATATTTTGGTATTCGCTTTCATCAACCGACACTACATTGCCATCTAGTTGATAATCTATTTTTTGCGCATCTAAAAAATCAAGCGTTTGAATTAGCTCTTCGGTGGGCATTTTACCTAATGGGCGCATATCTGGCTGACGTGCCCAAATAATCACAAAAATGGCAATTGCCAAACAAATCGCCAGTGCAATAATAAGGGTAACTTGACGCAATACATCAACACCGCTTAACGCACTTAAATAGCCCGACTTTTGTTCTTGTTGATCGTCACTATCGCTTTGCTCAATACCGCCACTAGCAAGTGCAAGATCTGTAGATTGATTAGATTGCGCCACAATTATTCTCCACTACCTGATTAAACAGGCATATTCATGATTTCTTTGTAAGCTTCAACAAGTTTATTACGCACTTGTACGGTCGCTTCAAATGCAACAGAAGATTTTTGCGAAGCAATCATTGCCTCTGCAAGCGATACGCTTCTGTCGCCCATTTCAACCGCTTTTACTTTTTGACCTGTGTCTTGCTGTAACTCATGCACAGTATTGAGCGCATTGCTAAGCATATCGCCAAATTGTGCTGATGACGTAGACTGAACTTGCGTAGGCAATTTATTAATTTGATTATTACGGCCCGCTTCTAAGGCCATTGATTGCATTTCTTGAAATACAGCGCTATTTTGAATTTTCATTATTTGTCTCTAACAATGCAGTTAACTCTTAAGGTTAATAAAGCACAAAACGTGCCACATAAATAAAGCTTTAAATACATGGTGTTACAGTTAGTTTTTACTTAGTCAGAGTTTTGACAGCCCTAAATTCAAGGTATTGAATTTAGGGCTTTTTTGAAGGTTATGCAGGAAGTGAAATACCTAAGTCGCGCATTTGCGCTAGTTTATAACGTAAAGTTCGCGGGCTAATACCCAAAGTTTCGGCTACGTCTTTACGCTTGCCTTGGCAACGCGCAAGTGTTTCTAAAATAATTCGATGCTCTTTATCTTTAAGCTCATCTTTATAACTGCCTGTATCTTGAGCGAGTAAATCTGATTTTTGCTCATTCGGTGTTTGCTCATCAAGCTTTTCATCACCCGACTTTTCGTCATTAATAATGGCTGTTGTTTTACTATCGTAATAGGCGCTAGTTAACGCACTTTCACTAATTGCTGGCTCTACTACAAAGTTACTTGGGGCTAAGTTTTCAATAAAAATAGCTTGCTCACTTATGCTGTTGCCATTGCGCAGTATAAGCGCACGCTGAATTACGTTATCAAGCTCACGCACATTACCTGGCCATGTATGGCTAAGGAGCTTTTGCTCAGCTTGCTTATCTAAAATAGCCAGCGGCTGCTTAGCTTTTATTAAATGGCGTTCAATTAAGTGCTTCGCCAACACAATTATATCGCCAGGGCGCTCGCACAATGGCCGCCACATTAGCGGAAAAACGTTAAGGCGATAATATAAATCTTCCCTAAACTGATTATTTGCAACCGCTTGTTTTAAATCGCGATTACTGGTTGCGAGTATGCGTACATCCAGCGCAATGGTTTTACGACTCCCTAAGCGTTCAACTTCGCGCTCTTGTAATACACGCAGTAGTTTAACTTGTAAGCCTAAATCCATTTCGGTAATTTCATCAAGTAAAATTGTACCGCCCTGTGCTTGCTCAAACTTACCTGGGCATGCCTGAATCGCGCCAGTAAAAGCGCCTTTTTCGTAGCCAAATAATGTTGCTTCTAGCATGTTTTCAGGAATCGCCGCACAGTTAATAGCCACAAAGGGCTTTGCAGCACGCGCTGATTTATCATGAATAAACCGCGCTAATACTTCTTTGCCCGAGCCACTTGGCCCCAGCACCATAACACTGGCGTCTGATTTAGCTACCCTGCTTGCAAGCTCCAACAATTGAATACTCGTTGGATCGGCAACAATAGGGCCGTCGGTTTCTTTAGGTTTTTCGGGCAAATAGCGGCTCACCATATTTAATAGCACCTCGGGTGCAAATGGTTTGGCCATATAATCAATCGCGCCTAAGCGCATTGCCTCTACCGCATCGTCAATAGTTGCGTAAGCGGTCATCATTAAGACCGGTAAATCGGGGTAATTTAATTTAATACTGCGCAGTAAATCTAGGCCGCTCATAGCGCCCATTTGCACATCGCTCACCACTAACGAAAAGGATTCTTTTTTAAGTAGTAACATTGCTTGCTCAGCACTGTCGGCAGCAACGCATTCAATACCCGACATTTCTAGGGTATCTATTAATGCTTCGCGAAGTCCTGCGTCGTCCTCTACAACTAAAATAGTATTACTCATAACGATTCCTCTAATTTAGATGCTGCGCTAATTGGCAATAACAGATTAAAACAAGCGCCGCCATGTACATTATTAGTCACCTCAATACGCCCTTGGTGCGCATTAGCAACAGAGCTAACAACCGCCAACCCTAAGCCTGTGCCTTGGCTGCTAGTGGTAAAAAATGGTTCAAACAGTTTATCTACCTGCTGTAGGTCAACACCTGGGCCATTATCACTCACGCTAATGCGTACAAAATCTGGGGTTTGCAAATCGCGCATTGCACTTACTTGCACTTGTGCCCCAGCGCCTATAATTTGAATACTGTTATGAATCAGGTTTTGAATCGCACTGGCAAGCGCGGTTTTATTCCCTAAAATCGCAATGTCGGGCTCAGGTAAGCTTACATCAAGCTCACTGTTATTAAGCGTTACCATGGCATCTGCACCGGTTTTTACTTCGCTTAATAATTGCTGCATAGACACCTGCTCAACCACATGCTGATCGCCACTTTTGGCAAATAGCAGCATGTCGTTTACTTGATTTTCTAAATCTTTTAAGCGCGACATTAATTTAGTTTGAAAGTTATCGCGCGACGCTTCTGGTAAGCGTTTTGAACCTAAATTAGCAGCATAAAGCATAGCTGCCGACAGCGGCGTACGTACTTGGTGCGCCAAAGATGCCACCATTTTACCCAGCGCACTTAAACGCTGCATATGTGCAACCCGCTTTTGTAAGCGGCGGGTTTCGCTCAAGTCTGTCATTAAAATAAGTTGCCCAGGCTCTGGGGCAAGTGCGGTAATATCAAGTTTTATTAAGCGCCCGTCTTTTAAAGACACTTCGTGGCCATCATCTTGCTGAGGCCGAAAAGAGCGCTGAATAACACTAAACCACTTTTCGCCTTCAAGCGGCTCGCCAAGCATATCAATCGCAATTTGATTCGCTTTCGCTATCATACCTTTACCATCAAGCACAATTACTCCTGCGGGCATAGTATCTACTAAATGCGAAAGCCAACTAGCCTGTTTACGCAGATCACTTAACTCCCCTATATACTCCTCTTGAAGTAAACATGGGTTATACTGATTTGCAGAAATAAACTGTGGTTTTAACACACTAGCAAGTGCCATAATCAAATCTCTAATTGATGCAGATACAGTTTCAAATGCACAATTTATACCACCTTTTATTACCATGTATATCATTGAGTTACACAGTAAAAATGCGCGACATTAAAATGACGCGCAAATAAAAGCACCGCAACTAAGGAACTATAATGACCAAGCAAACCCGTTGCTCATGGCTCGACACCAGCAAACCCGACTACGTTGCATACCACGATAACGAATGGGGAGTGCCTGTGTATGACGATAAAAAACTGTTTGAATTTTTAACGCTGGAGTCGGCGCAAGCAGGATTGAGTTGGTACACTATTTTAAAAAAGCGTAATGGTTATAAAAATGCTTTTGCCGACTTTGATGTACACAAAGTAGCAGCATTTACCGAGCAAGATATTGAGCGACTAATGCTTGATGCGGGTATTGTGCGTAATCGCTTAAAAATTGCCGCTACTGTAAATAACGCCAAATGCTTTATTAAAATTCAGCAAGAATTTGGTAGCTTTAGTAACTATCAATGGCAGTTTGTTGGCAATAAGCCGCAAGTAAATAATTTAAACTCTGATGATGACACACCAGCAATTACCCCTACCTCAAGCGCATTTGCTAAAGATTTAAAAAAGCGTGGTTTTAAGTTTTTAGGGCCAACAACCGTATACGCCCATATGCAAGCCTGCGGTATGGTTAACGATCACAGTAATAAATGTTTTAGAAAAGAAGAAGTTAAAAAGCTAGGGGCTAGGCAAACAGTCTGATTTCAGGCTTTTAATCAAGCCTCTGTAATTAGTGCGCGCGTCAGCAAGCTTAACGCAGCAAAAGCTAAACGCTGTGCTTGGTTATTTTTTACCTAAAGCCTGAACCCTGACACCTAAAACCTGATAGCTACCCTTAGCTTTTAATCTCTCGACAAGTTATATTTTTTCATTTTTTCGACCAAAGTAGTGCGGCGTACTCCGAGTATTTCGGCGGCGCGAGCAACTACATAATCAAAGCGCTCTAATGCTTGAGTAATTAAGTTAATTTCTAGCTCGGCTAAGTATTCTTTAAGCTCAATCCCTTCGCTGGGTAACAAGCCTGAATCTGCTGCTGTAGAGTGTTCGGGCTCATCGTCATAGTCGCTAAAGTCAGTGCTAAATATGTCGTTAAAAGCATCGCGCTCCATTAACTCTTCTGGGTACTGTGGTTCATAGGCTTCAACTTCAATATAACGATACTTAGCCGGTAAATCAGGAACATCTACCACTTTTTCCGGGAACATTATCACCATTCGCTCAACTAAGTTTGCAAGCTCGCGAATATTACCCGGCCAACTATGCTCTTTTAAACTCTCGACCGCGCGCTCAGTAAACTTAGCGGTTGAGCCACTTTGCTCATTAACGCGGCGCATTAACTCTTTTAATAACAGCGGTATGTCATCGGCGCGCTGAGTAAGCGACGGGCTTTCAATAGGGAATACGTTTAATCGGTAGTATAAATCTTCACGAAACGTGCCTTGCTCTATCATGGTTTCGAGGTTGCGATGGGTTGCAGCAATAATGCGCACATCAGCCTGAATCGCTTTTGTACCACCTACTCGCTCATAACTGCGTTCTTGCAATACGCGCAGCAATTTAACTTGCATTTGCAGCGGCATATCGCCTATTTCATCTAAAAATAGTGTACCGCCTTGCGCCAGTTCAAAACGCCCTTTACGAGCAGAAATTGCCCCTGTAAATGCGCCTTTTTCATGGCCAAACAATTCACTTTCGAGCAACTCCCCCGGAATCGCACCACAGTTAACTGGTACAAAAGGCCCTTTAAGGCGTTTAGACAATAAATGTACGTTACGCGCCACCACCTCTTTACCTGTGCCCGACTCACCTAAAATAAGTACATTAGCATCGGTTTTTGCTACTTGCTCAATTAAAAAGCGCAGGTCTTTAACCGCAGATGTTTCACCTACTAGGCCATCAAAAGTATTGTGTGGTTTACTGTGTTTGTGCTCAATAGGCAACATGCGCTGATATTGTTGGCAGTCGTGTAATAGTTGCGTGGTTATTTCGTGGCTAAATGGCTCACAAATTAACCCCACTACATTAGCAATACTCAGTAAAGGCTTGAGTGTTTCGCCAATTAGTAAAAAAGGAAACGTAGGGTAGCGTTTAATTAAACTTTCGTGATCAAGCGCCTGCAATGCACCTAAAATTACAATGCATTCTTTACTTTGATACTTACTACATGCTTGCTCAAAGTCGGCTTCCGTTTGTAATTGCACCGCTTCACCAATAAAAGTAAGTGAGGCATATAATCCTATCGAGCGATTGTTATTATTATCTAAAATTAAGATCATATTTAGCGGGCCATTCATTTCACTAATTTATTTTGTTAATCAAATTGTAAGCCAGTTGAAATTGTATGCAAGCACTAGTGGCGACTTTTTGACATAAACGCCAAAAAACAGACACTTTAATTAAAGCAATAATACTTAAGGATTAACCATTAAGTATTAAGGTTATAAAGGCCCCCTACATTCGCATAATAAATTAATCGCAAAGCTTAATACTTAAATTAGAGATATAAAGTCACTTTATAATAAAAATATTCACTAATATTTACTTAAGTTGCTGCCTTAAATGCCGATAAGTAAGTATATATAAAATGCTTGGCATTATAATTGCTGGCATTGTATTAATATTTTTAGTTATCAAAATTTAGGATCTTCTCATGGCACATGCATCAATTAAAAAATACGGTCAAGTTCGTGCAAGCAGCATTAGCGAAATGACACCTTACGAACAAATCAACCTAATTTTTAGTAACATTATTGGGCGCTTAGCTGCAACCAAAGGTTTTATTGAACGCAAAGAAATTGAAAAAAAGGGCGAAAACATTTCAGCCTGCATTTTACTTTTTGGCGCATTACAAGACGCACTTAATTTTGACGTTGAGCAAGGCTCAGAAATTTCAGACAACTTATTAGCGTTATACGACTATTGCCAGCGTACACTAACTAAAGCTAACTTAAATAACGATACAGCAGCAATTATGGAAGTTTCTAGCATAGTGAAAGAAATAAAAGAAGGGTGGGATAATATTCCTGCTAGCGAACGCTCTCCTGCAGTTTAATTTATTATGCCTTTAATAACTGACCAACAGCCAGCAGAGCAAATTAAACAATTGCTCTGCGAGCTTGAAACACTGGTAAATAACAACGATGCTGACGCGGCAGCTTTACAGCTTGAAGCGTTAAATACGTGTTTAAAAAGCTGGTGCGAAAGCGCTGAGCAGCCAAGTAGTGACGAGCTTATAACAACACAAGCGCATATTAATGCTATTTTAACTCAAGCTAATATCCATAAAGACGACTCGTTTAAAGCCTTGTTAAAGCATAAAAAGTCAGACAAAGCGATCAGCGCTTACAAAAGCACTTAAAAAGACAGTTAGCATAATAAAAAGTAAATTAAACGATGGTTTTATACTTTTCTTCTCTAAAGCGCAGCGCCCTCTTAACCTCTTTGTGAATATATTTACTTAAATCAAATATGCATAGCGAGGAGAGGACGCGGGGAATGAGAAGTGAGTTAAACAAGTAATTTAGTGCCTTTTCTTCTCTAAAGCGCAGCGTCTCTTAGCCTCTTTGTGAGTAAATCACTTAAAGCCTTTTTGCACTGTTTTAATCTGTTTAACGCAAAAAGTGCGGTATTATTGTTATTAAATAAAGCCGCACTTATATAACTAAAAACTGCTTTTTCGCAAGCTCAGTATTTGCCTTAGCCTAAAGCCCAGTATATTCCCTAGAGCCTAACCCTTAACTACTTAGACTTTCTAACTACGCCTGGCATATTATCTAACTGAGATTGAAGATAACTACTGGTTGAATTTAAGCCTGCCACCAATAAATCCATGCTGTTGTACTGCGCATAAAGGCGCGACTCTAACGACTGCATTTTACGTGCAAACGATACTCGTTCGTCATCAATCCCGCGAAGCTGACCTTCTTTACTTTCTATTCTGTTTTGAATTAAGCCATCTGATTTAGTATAAAAGTTCATTAACTCATCAAACGATTGGGCAAAGCCGCCTTCGTCTTTATTTTCACCAATAAAAAACTGCTGTACTAAATCAACATCATTTTTTACTTGCTCATCTAAGCGTTCGCTATCTAAGCTTAATTTACCATAGCGGTCGGCTTCAACACCTAACTGCGACAACGACAAAGAGTTACCATCGCCTAAGTCAACACTGTTGGTAATTTCTTGCCTTAACTTTGACATAACACCGCGCAGCAGAGAATCACCCGCCATTACGCCAGCGCCATCCTCGCCAGATTTACCTAAATTTTTACTTAGCTCTAACAGCTCGTTATAGCTTTTAATAAAGCTATCTAGCCCTGCTTTAATATTATTGTTATTTTCTTTAACGGTTAGCTTACTTAGGTCGTCGTCAACACCTTGTGCTTTTTTAGCGGTAATAGTCACGCCATCAATCACGTTTTTAAATTCGTTAGTGCTGCTAGTTACCGTTACTGTACCGTCAATAGTTATTGACGCATCAACAGCGGCAACTACTTCGCTCACATTTTTTATTCCTGCAGGTGCAGGGTCAAACGCTAAACGCGAAAGGCCTAGAGTATCGGTGTTATTAGCATCGTCATCGGCCACTGCTATTTTAATTTGGTTTTCTACACCACTAGTTTGAGCCGAAAACACTAAGCGCTGGCCACTATCATCAGTAATTATGGTGGCGTTAATGCTTTTGTTATCTTTACTGTTGTTTATTGCATCGCGCACTTCGCTTAGCGTTGCAGTGTCTGATACTGCAATATCAAAGCTATTATCGCCCGAGCTTAACGTCATGGTGCCAGCACCAACAGGATTGGCGGCATCAAACGCACTCGACATTATTTTATGTTCAGTGGCTAAATTATTTACTTTTACCGAGTAACCACCTGGTTGAGCGTCTTTATCTGAGCTAAGCGATATAAAGTCATCATTACCTGATGTAGTACGTTTTTGATAGTTATCAGCGTCGCCTAGCCCACTCATCGACTCTTGTACTTTTTCGAGCGCTGCTTTTAGTGCACCCACCGCCGATATATCGGTAGTTAAGTTGGCTTCTTTTCTATTTAAACGTGATTCAAAAGGCGCTTTTTCAGCATTTACTAATGCGCCTACAATTTCAGATACTTGTAAGCCTGAACCTAAACCAGTAAACGAAATAGCCATGTTTATACCCCTTTTTACACTATTAAATAAAAAACAAAAAACTTAAAAATCGCAACTACTATTTAGTTATATACTTATATAGCTATACCGTTTGGTCAATTAATAAACCCGCGGTTTCAGACAACTTAGACACTAAACTTAACACTTCTTCCGAAGGGTATTGTTTAATAACATCGCCAGTGGCTTTATCGAGCACTTTAATTACATCGCGGCCTGAATCTTCATCAACTTTAAATTGCAAACTGCGGTTCATTTCGCCCATAAAATCCTGCAATTGCTGCGCCACTTTTTCTAGCTGTTCACGCTCTAGCGGTTGTTGCTGCTGCGTAGCAGTGTCAGCATTACTTTGATACTGCTGAGCTTGTGAAGCACTTTTTTTAACATCGCCAATAGCACCAGCAGTTAATTCTGCACTGGCTTGCCCTGCTTTACTTTCGCTAGCTTGCCCAGTATTACTTGCCGTTACTAAAGCTTCTGCGCCTGAGGTAATTGTATTCATAACGCCCCCTAAATAGTTTTAAACATTGTACACTATTTATAAATTAGCTTAATTTAGTAAGTTAAACGACAAAAGGAGATGAACAAAGCCATCTCCTTTTTTAAATTACTAATACTGACTTTTGGTATTAGTTAGCTATTAATAAGCTAATGCCTAATAAACTCTTAGCTATTAACCTAGTAAGCTAAGTGCTGCTTGTGGCAACTGGTTCGCTTGCGACAAAATTGACGTACCTGCTTGTTGTAATATTTGGTTCTTCGTCATTTGTGCTGTTTCTGTTGCAAAGTCAGTGTCTTGAATACGACTACGTGATGCAGATACGTTTTCTTGAATATTAGCAAGGTTACTAATTGTATGGCCAAATCGGTTTTGTACAGCACCTAAATCAGCACGTTGGCTATCAATTGAACCCAATGCAGCATCAATCGTTGCTATCGCTTTTTGTGAATCAAAAGCACTACTAATTTTCAAAGTACTGATAGCTTGTAATTCAGAGCTTCCTGCTCCAATTGCTTCAGCCCCACCAGTTGCAGTAAACGTATCATCAGATGTCATTACTACTTTAGCTCCAAAGCTTGAGGCCGTAGCTGTACTGATAGTCGTTGTGCCACCAACAGACCCCATGGCAGTCCCTCCTAAAGTAGTATCAGTCATGTCAATGCCATCAACCCCTATTGCTCTTATGGTCAACTTACCGCCAGCAACACTTGCTTCGTGTCCATTAGTTGAAATTTCAGCAGCTACACGGCCAAGATCACCATCCCTTAAATCGTATGTTTTTCCATCCATAGCAAACGACCCTGCTTTAGTAACGTCCTTTATTTCAATATCTACTTCCAAAACTGCTTTAGCTTCAACACCAAGTTTTAAATCTGTAATACCCTTTGCAACTTCAACAGCAGTATCACCAACTTTAGTTGTATAAATACCCGAATCGTTGTTAGCATTAGTGACTGTGATAGCCTCAGCGTTCGCTACTTTACCAAGCGCAGTTCCTGCTGCAGCCGCACCAATCACACTTCCTGCAACACTTTTACTATAATTACCAATTTTTTCTGCGGCAACACTTGCTAAATTTACAGAAATTGTTTGGTTTGCATCCGCACCTACTTGAAACTTTTTGGCTCCAAAATTACCATCAAGTAAATTAACACCACCAAAACTTGTTGTATCTGCAATTCGTGTAAGTTCTTTTTGTAATGCTTTCACTTCCTTTTGTAGGGCACCACGATCATCAGCCGAGTTAGAACCATTTGCTGATTGCAGAGCCAGCTCACGCATACGCTGAAGAATGTTTGTTGACTCACTCATAGCCCCCTCAGCAGTTTGCGCCATAGAAATACCATCGTTAGCATTACGCTGTGCTACAGCTAAACCATTTACTTGTGATGTTAAACGGTTTGAAATTTGCATTCCTGCTGCATCATCTTTTGCGCTGTTGATACGCATACCTGATGATAAACGTTCCATTGAAGTAGCTAAGCCCTGACCTGATTTGGAAAGGTTACGCTGAGCGTTTAGTGAAGATACGTTTGTATTTACTGATATAGCCATGATAAAACTCCTGATTACTTTCGTAATGTTACTATTTTAATTTAACCAAGAGCTGTCAAAAATGTATGCTCAGCTCCGTACTGATTAAGTTAACGGCAGGGCAGAAATTATCTTTAGCTTTTTTTTAATAAAAACTAAATTAATTTAAACAAAAAATATAACTAACTAATAATAAAGGTGTTATACAACTAAAATGATAGCCTTTATTGATTGATGCGCTTTAAAATACGCGCTGAATTTAATCCCCCCAACTTGGCTAATTGTTGATAGTTAAAACTACCTTTTTGCACAAAGAGAAAACAATGAGAGTAAATGAGAAGTAAATTGAAAAACTCGGAAACACATAATTGAGTGCTTTTTTCTTCTCTAAAGCGTAGCGCCCTCATAACCCTCTTTGTGAATAAATTTACTAAACCCATTTGCACAAAGAACAGTAAATTTCAGATAGTCGAAAACCCAAAAACGCGGTATAAAACCGCGCCTCCATCAGCAAAAACGCCTAGCTTGGCTAGTTTTTGCCTAAAACCTGCTCTTTCACACCGTGCTTGGTTAATTTTTGCCTAAAACCTGATACCTGACACCTAAAACCTGCTCTTTCACACCGTGCTTGGCTAATTTCTACCTAAAACCTGATACCTGACACCTCAAACCTGCTCTTAACCTTTAAATATAATCAAATAACGAGAGTTTGGCTAAGCGGCCAAAGGTGGCTTGCGATGCTTGTAGTGCGGTTTCTTGCTGAGTGAGTTCGCTAATTGCAGCGGCCATATCTACTTCAAGCAGGCTTGAACGATTACTTTGGTTTTGAATGTCTAACGCAGAGTTAGAGTCGGTTACTCTTTCTAGCACATTCATCCGCCCACCTAAACTGGCTTGGGTAAACACAACTTGTTCGCTGGCATTTTGTAACTGCGTTACACCATCGTTAAGTACTTGCTGAAAATCGTCTCCCGCAAGCGTGCCATTATTTAAACCTGTAATTAAACCCTGCAGTGTATTAAGTACGTTTTCTTTATGAGGTGGCTCGAGACTAAAGTCGAGCTGCCCAGGTGCAGCGCCGCTTAGCTGAATTTTCATGCCAGCAAATTCAATTGGCTCGCCTGCTTGTACCGCCCCAGTAACAGGTGGGTTTAATGGGTTACCTGCGCGCTGAATTTCATATTGCTGTGGATCGCCTAGAACAACCTTTACATTAAAAGTATTTTGGCTGGCATCAACGGCGTTATAGTTAGCTTTATGAAACTGATCGAACACTCCTTGTTTATCTACATAAACAGAACCCGTAAGCGTACTTGTTGCATCGCCTGCGTTAGATGCTACATCGAGGCGTGCATTGATTTTTTCAAAGGTGTCGTAGCCATTGTCGCTAGATTTAATCGACACACCTTCGGCAATAGTAATTTTATGTTGGCCTTGATCGCCTTGGTAATTATACTTGCCGCTAGCGGCATCAAACTGATACGGTTGCGTGCTGTCTTGGTAGCCTGAAAATATGTATTTACCGTCTTCTGATCGGGTGTTCATTAAATTAGCTAACGTTTTTTGTATTTCGGTTAGCTCCGACGCTAACGACTTTAAGTCGTCTTTACTGTATGCGCCATTACCTGCTTTTAAGGCAATATCTTTAGCTGCTTGAATACTTTCGTTAATACCTTGCAGTACGCTTTCTTCGGTTTTGAGTCGGCCATTGAGCTGGTTAATGTTTTTTGTATACTGTTCATTACTTTGTATTTTATTGGTATACAGCATAGCTTGCGATATGTCGGCAGGCGCTTCTGAGGTAGATAAATACTTTTGCCTAGTATTTACTCGCTCTTGTGCGTTTGCTACGCCATTTTGATTTTGTAGTATTTTATTAATGCTGTTTTGATACATTAAGTTATTTGATAAACGCATAATTACCTCGTGGCACTAAGTAAAGTGTCAAAAATAGAACGTGCAGCAGAAAGCACCTGAGCTGAAGCCGCGTAAGATTGTTGAAAGCGCAGCAAATTAGCTGCTTCTTCGTCAAGGTTTACCCCAGATAACGACTCGTACCATGCCTCTGACTGCTGTGCGAGTGCGTCGAATGCTGCGCCGTTTGTTTTAGCTTGGCCTGTTACCACGCCAATGTCGGTTACTAATCCGGCATACGCTTGGTTAAACGTTTTATGGTTATCGGCATCTGAGCTTGAAACAACATTTTGACGCACCAAGTCACCGTTTTGTAACTCGGCTAACTTTAAGCCATTACGGTTATCGTCAAAGCCGCCTTTGTTAAACTCTAATGTAAAGCTATCGTCTGTGGCTGGCGAGCCTTCAATATCAAAGTCAAAACCGTATAATTCAAAGCCATTACCTGCTTGTTGCAACATGTTTTTTGCCGGTGGTGTTACTGTAAATGTACTGCTATTTGCACCATCTGATACCGTAAATTGATTTTCAATTGCCGTTTTAACAACCGTAATAGGGCCATTTTTGAGTGTAGCTGGGTTAGTTGCAGCAAAACCCTCAGTGGTAATGCTAGTTACACTACCCGCGGAAATAGCGCCGCTACCGGTATTATTTATAGCATCGGCGGTGCGTATTGGCGATGCTAACGCTAGGTCTTCACCGCGCCCAGTGGCGAGAGTAATATTAGCTGCGGCTTCTGAATTGAGCTTAATTTGAAATTTATCGCCTGGATTACCAGTACCATTAATTTCTAGTTTTAAGCCAAATGAATCTTCAACTGTAGGTGGTTTTGGCGGCGTTGCATTAGGATCACCGGGTGTAGCTGGTTGTATAGCATCTTCACCTATGATGTTATTTGCAGGAATAACGGCTATGGCCGCATGGCCTATCGGCTCGCCTTTATTATCGATTGGCTGAATACTCACTTCGTTTGGATTATCGGTATAAGTCACAATAAAGTCACTGGCCGGTAATTCTTTGCCTTTGTCAGGTTCAACCGTGGCACTCACACTCGCAGAGCCGGTGTTTGCTTGATACCCATAACCATTGACTGTTGGTATAGTAAATATATCGCCACCCAATTTACCGTTAGCATCCATTCCTAAGTGATTTTGCTGATTAAATGCATCAGCTAACGCTAAGCCCATTTGGCCTATTTGATTTTGCGCAGGTACTAAAATATCGTCTCTGAAGGCAAGTAAACCACCTATTTTGCCTTTTAATTTACTGGCATCAACTTCAAGCGGCACAGCTTTGCCGCCATTTACATCTAAGCGCAGCTCTTTAAAGTTTGGATCGGGGTCGCCGCGCATCGAAAATAAGTTAAACGAGCCATTTTGCATTACAACCGCTTCACCGCTGCCCATAAAAACAAGTTTTTCACCATTGGGGCCGTCAAGCGTTTCAATGTCGATTAACTCTGATAAATCGCGAATCGCTTTATCGCGCTCGTTATATGTGCCGCTTGCAGCAGATGCGTTGTTAGTACCATTAACACCTGCTATTTGTTGGTTTAACGATCCTATTTTTTGAATTAAGGTGTTGGCTTCATCGGAGAATATTTCGAGCTGCTCATTTACAACATTTTTTTGATCCAGCACTATTCCCGACAATCTATCCATTTGGCTTATTAAGCTGTCGGCGTTAGTCATTACTAACGAACGTGCAACCGTTGACGATGGCTGATTAAGCGCTTCTTGCACGTTATTAAATAGCGAATTAATACCGGTCGATAAGCTATTCGCTTCTTGCGAAAATAACGTATCGACCCGGTTTGCTTCACTTACAAACTGATCAAAAAACGTTTTATTTGAGGTGTCTCTGTTTAATTGTTTTTGTGCAAACTCATTAAGTAACCTGTAGGTATTACCTTTGCCAACTTGATTGTCGATCATGGTGCCATGCTCTGTACGCTCGCGCACATAGCCGACGGTATTTACATTGTTAATATTTTTACTGGTTGTTTGCAACAGATCAGTGTTTGCTCTTATTCCTGAATTAGCAATGTTTAATAAATTAAACGACATGTTACTTTACTCCTTGGCGGATCACGTTTGTTGCAATATTTTTTAGCTCGCTACTGTTAAGTACGCGCTTTATTTTATCCGCATAATTTGGGTCTGTTGCATAACCGGCTTGTTGTAATGAGTCTAAAAACGCTGCCGGTTTGCCGGTATTTTGTAATGCTTGTTGATAGCGTGGGTTTTGAGTTAAAAAATCAACAAAGTCGTTTACGCTGTCTTTTATTGAGTCGTAAGCTCTAAAACTGGCTTGTTTTTTAACTGCAGCACCTTGTTCAAACTCTAAGGTTACTTTGTTGGCTTTTTCGCCCTGCCAGCTTTTATCTGACTTAATATTAAATAAGTTATTTGAGCTGTTACCGTCGCTTTTATTAATAATATGCTTACCCCAACCAGTTTCAAGTGCTGCTTGAGCCACCATAACGGCTGGGTTTAAACCAATTTTTTTAGCCGCTGTTTTAGCATGCTCCCATACCGAACTTACAAACTCTTCGGCCGTTTCAAAGTTTGGCTTAGCTACTTCTGGCTTTTCGGTATTCATAGTGCTTTTATCTACAGGCTCGGTTACGGCTTTTTTACGCTGTTGCTGCGGCAACTCTATGCCAGCACGCTGATCGCTTAAAAGATCGTTACTGGTTCTGAGTACTGAAGCTGGGGTGTAATTTTTTGCCGTAGGAGAGAGTTGCTGCACTATTAAGTCGGCAAGCCCTAATGAACCATTAGACGAGAGCTCTGATGAGAGTTGCTGATCGTGCATTTCTTCAAAAAACTTTACGCTACTTGAATTTAATGGGCTTTCTTTGTCTTCGAAGGCTTCGCTGGCTTTGCGCATACTTTTAAGCAACATTTGCGTAAATATGGCTTCAAATTGTGCCGCTGCTTTTTTGAGAGCCGCTTTTGAGGCATCACTAGACGCGTCGCCACTGTTTAGGGCGTCTTTACGCAAAGCGTTTAAGTTACCTAAATCAAAAAAGTTTTGCTTATCGAGGTGATTTGTTTCCATCAGCTTTTTGACACAATAATGAATAATGTATAAAGCAATGCAAAAATTGAGCCAGATGAAAGGGTGTTAAGCAAGATGCCATCGGTTACCAGCTTTTAAAACTGACCACCGATAGCATTACGTTGTTTTAAATTACAACTAGCTGGCCGTTTATTGCGCCAGCTTCTTTTAGGGCTTCTAGTATTGCCATTAAATCGCCAGGTGCGGCGCCTACTTCGTTTATAGCGCGTACTAGGTCATCTAGGCTCACTCCGGGGTTAAATACAAATGCCCGTGAGTCGTCTTGTTTTATATCTATAATACTTTGCTGGGTAACAACGGTATCGCCATCGCTAAAAGCATTAGGCTGCGATACGTTTAGCTGCTCTGCAATCGTTACTGTTAAGCCACCATGAGTAATAGCAGCTGGTTGTAGTTTTACATTTTTACCAATAACAATAGTACCGGTACGCGAGTTAACGATAATTTTTGCCGCTGTATCTGCTGGGGTAAACTCTAGGTTTTCGAGCGTTGATAAATAAGACACGCGCTGCGAGGCGTCTCTTGGGGCAATCACTCTAATAGACGCTGCATCGAGTGCTTGGGCGCTATTTGGGCCTACTAAATCGTTTATGGTTTTCTCTAATCGCTTGGCGGTAGTAAAGTCTGGGCGATTTAAGTTAAAAGTAATATAGTCGTTTTGCATAAATGGGCTTTTAACTGCGCGTTCAACGGTTGCGCCATTTGGAATACGCCCCACTGTTGGCGTGTTTATAACGACTTTACTGCCATCAAGCCCTTCTGCGCCTAAACCACCTACAATTAAACTACCTTGACCAATAGCGTATACGTTGCCGTCGACCCCTTTTAAAAAGGTTTGTAGTAAAGTACCACCGCGTAAACTACCTGCACTACCAATAGATGATACGGTAATATCTATAGTTTGCCCGGGCTTTCTAAAAGGCGGTAGCTCAGCATGCACTGCAACCGCAGCCACGTTTTTAATTTTTGGTTTTAAGCTTGCCGGTAGCGTAATGCCAAAGCTGTTTAACATGCCTTTAAAGCTTTGCTCGGTAAATCGGCTTTGCTCGCCCGTACCAGGTAAGCCAACAACTAGGCCATAGCCTACTAATTGGTTTGAGCGTACGCCCTCAACCATAGACACATCTTTAATGCGCTCGGCCATGGCAGGAAGTTGCCAGCCAAGTAACACCATTAAACAAAAAACTTTAAATACATTCATGATGAATGTCCTCTAAAAAGGAAAAAGTGAGCTACTAAAAAAGCGTGTTAGCCAACCGGCACTTTGCGCTTCTTGAGTTTGCCCTTTGCCCGAATATTGAATTCGTGCATTAGCAATTCTATTTGACTGTACGGTATTGTCTGCAGTTACATCTTCTGGCCTTACTAATCCCTCTAAACGAATAAATTCTTCGCCCGAGTTTAACGTTAGCCATTTTTCGCCGCGAATAACTAAATTACCATTAGGTAAAACACGCATTACGTTTACCGATATATCACCGGCTAAACTATTTGACTGATTTGATTTTGAGTCGCCTTTAAATGACGCGTCGCTGCCAATACCAAATTGAATACTGTCGCCGCCAATATTTACCGGTAATCCGCCTAAACCAATAACGGGGTCAAGTTTTGCGTCTGACTGCTTATCGGTTTCTGTTTTTGCCGCTTTAGAGGCTTGCGTAGATTCTTGCAATTTAACTGTAATTATATCGCCGGTACGCAGTGCTTTTTTATCGGCGTATAAGTCGTTCGATAAATACGTATTAAACAGTGAGCCATTAGCAACTGCCGGTTCAACATTGGGTTCTGGGTACATGGGTGCGTAGTAAGGGTCGTCTTGTACTACGTCACTATTTTGTGTAGACACACAGCCACTTAACAATAAAGTACCCGCTGCAAATAATATAATATTGCGCATAATAACCTCTAAAATATTATAATTGCTGATTGATGTAGCTCATCATTTCATCAACTGCCGAAATTACTTTTGAGTTCATTTCGTAAACACGCTGGGTTTCTATTAGGTTTACCAACTCTTCGGTTACGTTTACGTTTGACGTTTCTAGTGAGCCTTGAATAATAGTGCCTAGCCCATCAACCCCTGGGTTAC
The DNA here is from genome assembly GCF_014163535.1 of Pseudoalteromonas sp. SR45-4. Classification (NCBI taxonomy): domain Bacteria; kingdom Pseudomonadati; phylum Pseudomonadota; class Gammaproteobacteria; order Alteromonadales; family Pseudoalteromonadaceae; genus Pseudoalteromonas; species Pseudoalteromonas sp. SR45-4. Next base: position 50,919 of record NZ_JACJDO010000003.1, on the reverse strand, counting down.
CCTGTACCGGCGCGCCACTTACCGCAGTTTCGGTGTAAAGGTTTTGCCCTATAGGCTCAAGGCCCGACGGATTAATAAAGTCACTAATGGTAATTTGTCCAATAACCACGTTGTCGGCCTGCCCTGCAACACGTACAGACACTTCACCGTCTTGCGATACAGTGATTGATTGCGCGTCGTCGGGTACGTTCATTTCAGGCTGAACTACATAACCGGCACCCGAGGTTACAACTCGCCCGTCGCCATCGGTGGTAAATTGCCCGTTGCGCGAATAAGCAATATTGCCATCTGGCTGCAGTACTTCAAAAAAGCCTGAACCAGAAATCATCCAATCTAGTGAGTTTTCAGTGGTTAGCATATTACCTTGCGAAAAGTTTTTTTGGTTAGCTACCACTTTGGCACCAGCACCTAGCATTAAACCTGATGGCATTTCGGTATCTTGCGATGAGCGACCGCCTGGCTGATTAATGTTTTGGTATAGTAAATCTTCAAAAACGGCGCGGCTTTTTTTATAACCAACTGTACTGGCGTTGGCTAAGTTATTTGAAATAACCGAAATGTCGGTTTGTTGGGCGTCAAGCCCTGTTTTACTGATCCACAATGCTGGATTCATAATCGTGTCCTCATTTTAAAGTTAAACTATGCGCAACAGCTGATCTTGCGATTGATCTATTTCTTCTGCTGTTTTCATTAGCTTTACTTGTAATTCAAATTGGCGTTGATGGCTGATCATATCGACCATTTCGTGTACCGGATTAACGTTCGACATTTCTAATGCGCCGCTTATCACTTGTACGTTAGCTGAAGTTTCAACCGTTTGATTTGGTTTTGGTCTAAATAAACCATCGTTACCTTTTTCAAGTGTTGAGTTATTTGCCTCAACCACTTTTAAACGATCAACCTCTTCTAAAAAGTTAGCCGGCGCGCCTTGTGGGCGTACTTGTATGGCACCGTCTTTACTAAATTCTATTTTTTCAATCGGGACTGGCAAAATAATAGGGCCGCCTTCGCCAATTACTTGACGACCACCGCTGGTGACTAACATGCCTTCGGCGGTAATGTTTAGCGTACCTACTTTTGTATAAGCTTCGTTGCCGGAGGCGTCTTGTACACTCAGCCAGGCGTTATCGCTCATGGCAATGTCGAGCTCGCGACCGGTTTGCTGTATGCCGCCCGATGTCATGTTTGAACCTGGGCGCTCTTCCATAGAAAACACCCGCGATGGCAAACCTTCACCAAACGCTTGCATAGATCGAGCTTGGGCAAAGTCAGCTTTAAAACCTGTGGTATTTGCGTTCGCCAAATTATTGGCTTTAAGGGCAAGCCCCATTAAGCTTTGCTTAGCGCCAGACGCGGCAATGTAGACCATTTTATCCATAACATCGACTCATTTAAAAATCTCTGTAAGAACAAATGCAATATATGCGCCATTGTTAAATACAGCAGTAAAACTGCACCGCCAAGCAATGTGGTATACCGCCGGTAGCTGCAGAAATTATAGGGATGAGGTTCTAGGGGCTAGGTTCTAGGTTGATACCTGACGCCTCAAACCTGCTCTTTAAATTTCTGCCTAAAACCTGATACCTAACGCCTCAAACCTGATCTTATAAACAAAAAAGGCTGCAATTAAGCAGCCTTGAATATTCAAATTAATAAATTGTGCTTTATCTAATTTGTAGAATACTTTGCTGAATCGTTGAGTTAACTTCCAGCGCTCGCGAGTTTGCTTGGAAATTACGCTGTGCGCTAATTAAATCAACTAGTTCGTTAGTTAAGTTTACGTTTGACTGCTCAAGCGCTGATGAGTTGATATTACCTAAGGTGCCAGAGCCTGGTTCACCGGCAATAGGCTCGCCTGACGCTATACTCGCTTTCCAACCTGTGCTGCCCACTTGTTGTAAACCTTGTGAGTTTGAAAAACGCACCATAGCCACTTGGCCTAAAAATGTTGAGTCGCCATTACTGTACGAAGCCACAACTTTACCGTCGGCGCCAATATCAATACCCGCTAAGCGGCCAACCGTTGCACCGTCTTGCTCAAGTGCTTTTACTTCAAAGCGACTTGCGTATTGAGTAGGTATTTTATTAGCTGTACCGGTTTCATCACGCCAGTTAATTTCAACAGGCGCTGGGAAGGTAGCGCCATTGGTTAATAAATCAGAAAGCCCCGCATTACCACCGCCACCAGCTGCAATAGACAATGGATTAAAAGTGTTACTTACGTTTGGTGTTTCTATACCATCAATAGTTGTACTTTGCGGTAAACCACTTGAGTCAAACTTAAAAGTAGTCATTGGGCGGTACGGTGCTGCTGTTTGCTCTACACCCTTATCATCAAAGGATTTACCATCAAGTGTTGAATGTACGCTCCATTGATTTTCATTACCGGGTACTGCAGGGTCGCTTTTTACAAAAAACAGCTGCAATACATGTGGCTCACCGAGTGAGTCATATACGGTTGTTGAGGTTGATGAATTATACGTCGCACTTTCTGAAGGGTTAAACGCAATTGTAGGTGCAATTGATCGTGAATCTAAATTAAACGAGCTATACACACTCGAAGTAGCACGCGGCGATCCTGACGAGTCAGGTATTTGTAAAGCCGATGAAGTACTTAAACTCACTGATGTAGTATCGCCTGTTGAAGGGTCAACCGGAAAGCCTTGTAAAAAGCTGCCATTTGCATCTACCACAAAGTTGTCTTTGTTTAACTTAAATGCGCCGGCACGTGTGTAAGTAAAATCTTGCGCGCCTAGGTCTTGGCTGGTTGCAAAGTAACCTTCACCGGTAATCGCTAAATCTAACGAGTTATTGGTAAACTGTAATGATCCTTGATGAAATTGTTGTGCAACCATAGTCGTTTGCACGCCGTCACCATTTTTTGTTTTACCCGAACTAAATACCGACGATGCATACACGTCAGCAAATTCTGCGCGCGACTCTTTAAAACCCGTAGTATTTACGTTGGCTATATTATTTGCCGTAACGTTTAAATCTTTTTGTGCGGCAGCAAGGCCGGATAATGCAATATTGAAGCTCATAATTGACCTCTAAACTATTTAATTTTTAGCCCGCTGGCTAATGAATCTTTTACGCGATTTCTGCAACATCAGTCAGCCTAACCGCACCTTCTTTAGTGTTAATAATGATGCCATTTGCACCATTAATATTCACACTCTCAATATTTTTAAAGGTAGCAATTGGCAGGCTCGAAAACTCACCATTAGTACTCCCCTCGGCTTTAATTTTATATTCACCAGGGGGTAGGCGCTCACCTGCTTCATTTTTACCATCCCATGCAAAACGCACTGCACCTGCTGGTTGCGAGCCTAAATCTATAGTTCGAACTAACTGCCCAGACTCGTCTTCAATTCTAAGCTTTAAGCTTTCAACTGGCTTTTCGGCAACAACTGAGCCTCGTGCATCACCTGCTTCATTTAAATCTAACGTGTCAGACTCTAAAAGCGCCTGCTTACCTACTAATGTAGATGCTTGCAGTGCTGAATTTGATGTCATTGATGCAGCTAAAGCTTCAAAGTTAGAGTTTAAATTTGAAATTCCCTCAGCCATAGTAAAGCTAGTCATTTGCGCAATCATCTGATCGTTATCAGCCGGTTTACTCGGATCTTGAAACGACAGTTGCTGCGTTAGTAATGAGAAAAAATCTTCTTGGGTTAACGCATCACTCTTGTCTTTACTGGCTGCTTGTTTTTCTTGCCACCGTAAAGAGTCTAAATAGGATGAAGATGTACTAATATCGTTACTCATAACCTACCCTCTGTTACCGCTGGCCTAGCAGCAGTGTTTTACTTAACATTTGCTTTGCTGCATCGGCAACTTGCACATTTGTTTGATACGAACGAGAGGCAGAAATCATGTTTGCCATCTCCTCAACAACATTAACGTTGGGTTTATAGATATAGCCATTTTCATCCGCACTTGGATGGTTTGGGTTATATTCAATTTGTAATGGTTTGTTGCTCTCAACAATACCTAATACTTTAACGCCAACAGCGGAGCCCTGTGGATTACTTGCTGATGCTGAAGCTTTAGTAAGCTCAGCAGCAAATACAGGTTGTCGCGCTCGGTAAGTTTTATCCTGAGAAGAACTAATAGTATTCGCATTAGAAATATTACTTGCGGTGGTGTTTAAACGCACATTTTGTGCGCTCATACCAGAACCAGCAATATCAAAAACATTATATAAACTCATAATTATTATCCTTGGCTACCGAGTGCTTTTTTCAGACCTTTAAATCTGCCGCTTAAAAATTGCAAGCTGGCCTGATACTCCATAGCATTCTGTGCATACAAGTTTCGTTCCACCTGTATATCAACTGAGTTGCCATCACCTGTATCTGGTTGATTTGCATTACGAAACATTTCTGAACCACCTACTTCTTTACTACCACCGGCAATGTGTTTACTGTTGGTTCTGACCATACTATTGCCGCCTTGTTGGTGTGACTTTGCCGTTTTTAGTGCAGAGGCAAAGTCTATATCTTTTGCTTTATAGCCCGGCGTATCAGCATTAGCGATATTGGTAGCGAGCATTTCGGCTCTTTGCGAACGGATCAACATAGCATGCGGGTGCACACCAAGCGCTTTATCAAAACTGATAGCCATAACCATCTCCAAAAAATTGACTTAGCTTGAACAAAGCAAGAAATAAGCCATTTAACTAATTTTTGTTTAAAGTTATTTACTAAGCTAATTAAACATAGCTATTTAAAGTGCAGGTTTTAGGGAGATTTTAAGGCAATAAGTAAATTGATATGAGCCAATACAGTTATTATAAAAAATGCCAGCAGTTAAAAACTCTAAAGCACATTTGCACAATGGATGCGAATGGCAGTAAATGAGCAGTGATTTAAACAGATAATTTATCTATTTTTTCTTCTCTAAAGCGCAGCGCCCTCTTTGTGAATAAAGCATTTAAATATTATTTTGCACAAAGTGAAAACAATGAGGGAAATGAGGAGTAACTTAAACATATAATCTAGTAGTTTTACCTCTCTAAAGTGCAGCACTTCATAGCCTTTTTGTGGATATACTTGCTTAAATATATTGGCACAATGCGCTTTAAATAAGGGGAGGTGCGAAGCTATAACTTATACACAGTGCTTGGTAATACACAAAGCTTGGCTAATTACTTGCTTATCGCTAAAACGAAAAACGACGCTAAATGCGTCGTTTAAAATAATGCTTAAAATGTGCAAACTGCTCACACTTCACACTTGCAGTTATTTCTTTTGATAAATAATACCAGGGTTACATCTAACCATATCAAAATCATTACTTAAACCGCTCATTGATTCCGACGCACCTAAAAGTAAATAACCTTTAGGGTTAAGTGCTTGAGAAAATTTAGCAATAATTTTTGCTTTTACTTCTGGTGCAAAGTAAATCAACACATTGCGGCAAAATATAATATCAAACTTGCCTAAAAGCGCGTATGAGTCGAGTAAATTAAGGTGTCTAAAGTTAACCTGCTTTTTTATTGGGTCGATAACCTGAGCCATACCATTGCCGCTGTCTTTAAAAAACTTTTTGCGGCGTTCGGCCGAGAGCCCTCTTGCTAGTGCTAACGCGTCATACTCGGCGTGTTTACACATATCCAGCATAGTATTTGATATATCGGTAGCCACTATTTGCGCTCCCATGCGTAAAACCCCAGGAGAACTTGTCTGAAACTCAGCAACCGACATAGCAATTGAATATGGTTCTTGACCAGAAGAGCTTGCCGCAGACCATATTTTTAATGGCCTGTTAAGCCCTTTAAACTCTGGAAACAGTTTAGTTTTTAATAACTCAAACGGATATTGATCTCTAAACCATAGGGTTTCATTGGTGGTCATTGCATCAACCACTGCAGCGCGTAATTGGCGCTCATGCAAACCCAAGGTTTTATTTACTAGCTGTGACAAAGACTCAACATTAAATCGCTTCATTAACGGCGCTAAACGGCTTTTAACCAAGTATTGTTTGTTTTCGCCTAATACAATACCGCACTGTTGTTCTAAAAATAAGCGAAATTGATCGTATTCACTTTGCTGTAAATCTTTACTATTCAAATCAATAACACCTATATTTATTAATCACAATGAACCCATTTTCTTACTGCTGTTGCGAGTTCGTCGGGATTAAATTTTGCAATAAAGTCATCTGCACCTACTTTTTCAACCATGGCCTGATTAAACACGCCACTTAACGAGGTATGTAAAATAACATGTAATGGTGCCAATTTAGGATCGGCTTTTATTTCGGCGGTTAATGTATAGCCATCCATTTCAGGCATTTCTACATCCGAAATAAGTAACCCTACACGTTCTGTAATATCGTTTACGCAGTCATGTTCGGCTATTTCTTTTAATCGCTTAAGTGCTTCTTTACCATTTTTGGCAAGCTCAGTTTGAACGCCAAGTGGCTCTAATGCTCGCTTAACTTGGTTTCGTGCTACTGCTGAGTCATCGGCAATAAAAACAATTCGCTCGCCTAAATCTTTTTTAATGTCACCTTGTGTAGCCGCAACATCGGCACTTACTTCGGTATTAACTGGGCAAATTTCGTTTAATATTTTTTCTACATCTAAAATTTCAACTAATTCGTTTTCTATTTCAGTTACAGCAGTTAAGTAAGAATACCGGCCTGCACCTGGCGGTGGCGGCATTATTTTTTCCCAGTTCATATTTACAATACGCTCTACACCGCCAACTAAAAAGCCTTGAACGGTACGATTATATTCAGCAATAATTATAAAACTGTCTTTAATATTTTCAATTGGACGCCCACCCACAGCCATAGAAAGGTCGATAACCGAAATAGTTTGGCCGCGAATATGGGCAACACCACGAATGTAAGCATTTGATTTTGGCATATTGGTAAGAGGAGGACATTGCAGTACCTCTCTCACTTTAAACACATTAATCCCAAAACGCTGACGCCCTCTGAGTTTAAATAGTAGTAGCTCTAAGCGGTTTTGCCCCACCAACTGGGTTCGTTGGTTTACTGAGTCTAAAATACCTGCCATTCAAATCTCCTAAAAAACAAACTATACGGAACGATAATTGCTTTGAATCTATAAAGTCACATAATACAACGGGAGCGTCTACTTTTTGACGCTAAATATTTATACCCTGTTTTAACCTATAAGCATAGCCGAAACATTATGAGTTTGTTAAAAAAAATCAGAAGATACAGTGTTTTTTATGTTCTTACTAGCCTCTGTTTAACTTTGCCTTTAGAGGCAAAAGTATTTAGCAAAGACATATTACAACAAATGGCTATAACTCATGTTGCTGCGCAAATTAACAACCTTGATGAAAATAAAATACAGCTTAGTGCGTTACCGCTCGACCCCCGCACTCCCGATCGCAGTTGCGAATCAGAGCCTGAGTTATTACTCCCCAGCGATCCGCCTTTTAATCGCCAAGTAACATTACAAATAAAATGTAACGACACTAACAACTGGGCCCAGTATGTACACGTAAGAGTAACCGAAACGGCTCCTGTTGTAGTTGCTAATGTAAATTTAGCTCGCGGCGAAGTAATAACTGCGGCGCATTTAAGTATTGAAATGCGCTCAACTCACTTTATCAGAGTACAATATTTAGATAACCCAGCATTATTAATAGGCAGCCGAAGTAAACGAAATATACGCAGCGGAATGCCACTTTTACTTAGCCAAATATGCATGGTGTGCAAAGGCGATGCTGTAAATATTAATGCTAATATTAAGGGCTTAAAAGTTAAAACAACCGGTATTGCACTTGAGGATGGTAGCCTTGGCGAGCAAGTTAAAGTAAAAAACAAAAAAACCGGTAAAGTTTTAAATGCACGCGTAGATGGTGTAGAGTCTGTACAAGTTAATATATAATTTAAATTTATACTAAAGTATCTTATGTATATGCCGATAACTTGGCATTAGTTGGGTAATATACAGGTTTAATATTATGGTAGGTCAAGTTAATAAAAGTAATCAACAAGCAAATGTGTTAACTAACACTAAGCAGCAAAAAGTTGATATACAAAGAGATAATGCAAATACGCAAGCTGCACAGTCTTCGGCGCCTAAAGCTGCCAGCGACTCTGTAAGCTTAACCCCGCAAGCTAAACAGCTGAAAACTCTGCAAGATAAAGCGCAGCAGTCTCCTGGTTTTGATACCGATAAAGTGGCAGAGCTTAAAAAAGCAATCACTGAGGGTAAATACCAAATAGACAGCGAAAAACTTGCAAAAAACCTAGCTGAATTTGAGTTTAACGTTTATGGCTGATCACAATAGTTTAATTACTATTAAACTAAATGAGCAACACAATTGCTTAGAGTCGCTTAATATTTTATTAAATGACGAGCTAACATCTATTGCCTCGCGCCGTGGTGAAGGTTTAAAAGAAATTGCCCAACAAAAAATGTCTTTTTTAACCACGCTAAGCAACCTCGATAAAGAGCTCAACAAGTTGATTGCCAATAACGATGAGCAAACAACCGAGATCACCGATTTAATTAAACTAATACGCAGCAAGCTTGAGCAATGCCAAAAGCAAAATGAAGTAAATGCCCACGCAGCGCATCAAGCACAATTAAGCGTTAAACAATTAAAAGATATTTTAATTGGTGCCCCCTCTTCTATGACCTACGACCAAGCCGGTAGTGTAATAAACACCGATAATAACTTGGTACGTAATTTAAAAGCTTAATTTAAAATAACGTCCTACATAATAAAAAAGCCTTAACTGTTGATCAGCTAAGGCTTTTTTTGTTTTTAGAGTTACTAACGTTTTTAGGGGGCTAGTAATAAGTTACTTTTTTAACTTCTCGGGGTTTAATTTCGCCTATGTACAGGTCGTGCACGCGCTTCATATTTAGTTCAAGCTCAGTTATATAGGTGTCGTCTACCGCGTAGGCTTTTATAACTTGTGCGCCTTTAATAATGCCCTGCACTTTGCTTTGTAGGTAATCGTCTTGTGCTATTGAACCTGCAACTGTAGTACCTGCGGTAATTTGTTGCCCATACACTTGCTCTGCAAGCTCTCGATACGCTTCTAGCTTAGAAGCTTTAATAGCCATTAACTGCTTTTGCGACTTATTAACACCCGACTGCAGGCTAATAGGTGCATAACCCACGGCTTTTAATACCGGGTAGTTGTTTGGCTCTACATATTTGTATTCAACGTGCTTATCAAACATATTGCTACAACCGCTTAAGGTTATGCATCCTAACGTGATAAGTAATGGCATTACTCGCATAGTACCTAGCCCTAAAAAACAAATTAAATAATTATACGATACTTATGCAGGTTTAATGCCATTGGCACTTAAGTGGTATTTACTCATATATAACATTGGTACGCTCCTTGCTGTATAACTTATGCTAATAGCTAAAATTTAACTGGAGTAAATGTATGAATTCGTTTTTATCATCGGTATTTGCAGGATTAAGCGCAACTGCTTTATTAACGTTTTCGCCTTTTACTGCAGCGCAGTGGTATGAGTCGACCGGCCATGCACAAGTTAAAAGTAGCGATGTAGGCGCAGCTAAATCTGCAGCAATTAAAGATGCCATTACACAAGCGTTAGTGTTCTCTGGTGCGCGGGTAAGCTCGGTACAAACCTTAGTAGACGGCGTGCTAATGCAAGATCAGCTTAAAATAAGCAGCCATGGCGAAATTCAAAAAATAGAACTTGTGAGCGAAGAACGTCATAATAATCAGCTAGCTATTACACTACGCTTAGATATTTTTGCGCAAACAGAGCAATGCCCACAAAGTAGTTTTAAAAAGTTTGTGGCCGTTACCCAAAGCCAGCTTAATCATCGTGAACAAGCCCGCATGGGTCAAATATTTGACATAGATAAAGCGGTTAGCAAAAATATTTATACCGCATTGCAAAAGTCAAAAATGAGCGCTGTACCTATTGCTTATTACAACAACGCAATAAAGGTCGATAAGTATTTTTCGCAGCAACACGACTACTCTAATGCGCAACTAGAAGATATTTCCTCGCGTAGTAACGCGCAGTACGTTTTATTAAGCCAAATAACCAATCTATCAACTAGCGATAAGCTCAATAGCGACTATGCCTTTTGGCAAGACGAAAGCTATCAACGTAGTTATCAAATAGAGTTTACCCTTTTTGATGGCACTACTTATGAACAGCTTTGGCAAAATAGCTATAAAAACCAAGCTATTTGGCCATTTGAAAAAACCGCTATTGTTGATGTTAACAGTAGTATGTTTTGGCAATCACCCTATGGGCAAAGCATAAACGATATAAACCAAACGCTAAGTTACGATTTACAATCAGCTATGGCTTGCTTGCCTACTCAAGGAAAAATTATGCACCTTGATCAGGGCAACATAGTGATTAACTTAGGTAAAGCGCACGGCCTTAAAAAAGGCCAACTACTTAGCATAGCGCACCACAATTACCTAACAGACGCGTTAGGCAATACTATGCCACATAAAGTGATTACCCTTAATAGCATTCGTGTTGAGCAGTTGTATCAACAAAGTGCCATTGCGGTAAGCATTAATAATGCACCACTTCCGGGCGTGCAAATTAACGATATAGTCGAAATAGTTAGCCAAAACCTTTAATTCAAGACTTTAGTTAATTTAGCCTTTAAATTAGGGTGAGCCGACAACCATTCACCCAATTGTTCAACCCCCGATAAATGCGGGTAATGCTTCCTACATGCAAATACTATATTGCGCTGCTGATTAGGATAAATAGCTAAATAATTAACCCCTACGCGCTCAGTACAAGCCAATTTAGGCACAAATGTAACCCCGTCATCCATAGCCACCAGCGCCAGTAATGTTTCTAAACTATTACCCTGATACTGGCTCGACACATTAACTCCTGCCGAAAAACAAAACTGTTGGGCTTGATCTTTAAAGCAATGGCCATCACTTAACATTAATAGGCTGCATCCTTGTAATTCGCGCAGCGCTACTTTTTTTTGCTGAGCTAATGAATTATCGTGTGATACAGCCACTAAAAAATCTTCTTTGTATAAATTAACGCTATGGTACTTTTTTAGCTCGGGTACATCAGCCAAAATTGCAAAGTCGAGCTCACCGTTATCTAGCGCTTCTAAAATTGTAGCGGTTTGCATTTCAATAAACGAAAAGCGACTATTAATAAACGCCTCTTTCATTGAAGTGAGTAATACCGGCAGTAAATAAGGCGCAATGGTTGGAATAATACCAATAGTTAACTTACCCTGTAGCGGCTCGTTTGACGTAGCAGCAAGCTCTTTAAGTATTTGTGTTTGTTCTAAAATAACATTAATTTGTGTTAATAAACGCTCGCCTTTAGCGGTTAATGTTACCTGTTTAGTAGAGCGGTCAAATAAAGTAACACCTAGCTCCTGTTCGAGTTTTTTTACTTGACCACTTAATGTTGGCTGGCTTACAAAGCACGCATCGGCTGCTTTACGAAAGTGCTTAAAGTGCGCTATGGCTTTTACATACTCTAAATCTTTTAAGTTCATATTCATTACCAGACTGATAGCTTATACCTATCAGTTTAATACAAACAAACGATTGGAACTATATTTAAATCACCGCCATAATGGCTATCAACAAATCAAGAGGAACAAAAATTATGTTAAACAATATTGAAGGCAAAACAATCCCAAGCGTTACATTTGCAACTCGTCAAAACGATGAATGGAAATCAGTAACAACAGACGACATTTTTAAAGGTAAAACGGTTGTTGTATTTTCACTACCGGGTGCATTTACACCAACGTGTTCGTCTACTCATTTACCACGTTACAACGAACTGGCTGGTGTATTTAAGCAAAACGGCGTTGACGAAATTGTATGTTTATCGGTAAACGACACCTTTGTAATGAACGCATGGGCTGAGCATCAAGAAGCGCAAAACATTACTTTACTACCAGACGGTAACGGCGAATTTACTGACGGCATGGGCATGTTAGTAGACAAAAACGACCTAGGTTTTGGTAAGCGCAGCTGGAGATACTCTATGCTTGTAAAAGATGGCGTGATCGACAAAATGTTCATCGAACCAGATTTACCAGGCGACCCGTTTGAAGTATCTGACGCAGATACAATGCTTGACTACATCAACCCTAAGCAAGCTAAACCAGAGCCAGTAACTGTATTTACTAAACCTGGTTGTCCGTTCTGTTCAAAAGCTAAAGCGCTTCTTACAGAAAAAGGCTTTGCATTTGAAGAAATTGTTATGGGCTCAGGCGCATCACTAACAAGCCTTAAAGCAGTATCTGGCCGTGAAACCGTTCCACAAGTATTTATTGGCGGTAAGCACATTGGTGGCTCAGACGATTTAGAAAAATACTTTGCTTAATTAATAATTTTGCTCAATTAGTAAATATAAATAGGGGCACTGGTTGCCCCTATTTTATAAGGAAAAAATAATGAAAGAATTGCAAACCGACGTTGTTATTATTGGTGCGGGTACTGCGGGTTTAAGTGCTTATCGTAATGCTAAACAATTTACAAATAACGTACTTATGATCGAATCAGGCCCTTACGGCACTACCTGCGCACGAGTTGGTTGCATGCCGAGTAAATTATTAATTGCAGCTGCTGAAGCTGCGCACTCAATCACAATGGCACCTGCATTTGGTGTACACAGCTCTGCACCACGTATTAATGGTAAAGAAGTGATGGCACGCGTTAAAAGCGAACGCGACCGCTTTGCCGGATTTGTAGTAGAAGCTGTAGATGAGCTTCCAAGCGATGACAAAATTCGTGGCTATGCTAAATTTTTAGACGCAAACCGCATACAAATAGATGATCACACCATAATTACTGCTAAACGCTTTGTTATAGCAACCGGCTCACGCCCTTCATACCCTGGCGTATTTAATAATTTTGGCGACAAATTAATTATAAACGACGACGTATTTGACTGGGACGACCTTCCAGAATCGGTAGCCGTATTTGGCCCAGGTGTTATAGGCCTTGAAATTGGCCAAGCACTGCACCGTTTAGGCGTTAAAGTAAAATTATTTGGTGTTGGTGGTGCAATTGGCCCCCTTACCGACCCAGTAGTAAAAGACTACGCAAACACCGTATTTGCCGAAGAATTTTTTGTTGATACCGACTCAAACGTATCCGACATGATGCAAGTAAACAGCAAAGCGCAGCTTACTTACACCGACAAACAAGGTGCTAAACACACCGAGCAATTTGACTACGTACTTGCCGCAACGGGGCGCGTACCAAACACAGATAAACTCGGCTTAGAAAACACCGGTATTGAACTCGATGAGCGCGGCGTACCTGTTGCTAATGCTAAAACAATGCAATGTGGCGATTCAAATATATTTATCGCAGGCGACGCCAGTAATATGCTGCCACTATTACACGAAGCATCCGATCAAGGCCTAATAGCTGGCCAAAATGCTGGACGCTTCCCCGATGTACAACCAGGATTACGCAGAGCAAAAATTGCCGCCGTATTTAGCGACCCGCAAATAGCCATGGTTGGCGAAAGTTATAAAGAAATCACCACTCGTCTAGGCAGCTGCGACTGTTTTGAAATAGGCGAAGTAAACTTTGAAAACCAAGGCCGCAGCCGCGTAATGCTTAAAAACAAAGGCCACATGCGTGTTTACGCAGAGCAAGGCACAGGGTTATTTTTAGGGGCAGAGTTTATCGGCCCACAAGCCGAGCATTTAGCTCACCTACTAGCATGGGCGGTACAAAACAAAATGACCGTACCACAAATGTTAGAAATGCCTTATTACCACCCAGTGATCGAAGAAGGGCTACGCACAGCGCTGCGCGACCTAAACGCCAAACTTAAATTTGGCCCAGACATTATTAACCATTGTATGGAATGTGGCCCAGGGGCATAAGCTTAGGACTTAGGGCTTAGGGCTTAGGGCTAAATAAAAATAATCAGCGAGTAAATTTATTTATTCGCTTTTTTATGCTCAACTTAAAGTGAGTGACAGCCAATCGATAATGCAAAATAGTGATATTAATTGATAACATACTTTTTCGTTGGGTTTCGCTGCGCTCAAGCCAACCTACGTATAAGCCACTCCGCCTGCGCGACAAAAACTTGAATAAGGTTTTTTATATCACGACCTAGCTTTAACTTAGTGCTGTAATATTTATTCGACTGAAGTGATAAATTAAATTAGATGTTTAAAATACAGAAGTATTAATAATCTTTTTGAAAATGAATGCCTGAGTTAGCACTGCTACATATGTGCTAGATGAAGTTTGAATTTCAAAGCACCAACCTCGTAACTAATTGATTTTATTGGTAGCCCCTGCAAGAATCGAACTTGCAACTGCCCCTTAGGAGGGGGCCGTTATATCCATTTAACTAAGAGGCCTAAACTGAGGCTAAAATTATAACGGCATTGTCTTTTTTGGATCAAGTGCAAACTGTGTTTAATTACTTGATAAGTAGATATCTTCTTTGTTTAAAACGTATATTGGTATAAATTTTCGGCTACTAGCAACGACTTGTTTATTATTTACGTTTATAACTCGGGTATTCACTGTAACGCCATTGGCGCGGTATATTAACGTACCACCGAGTACATGGCTTGCCATATGCTTTTTGCTGAGATTTTTTATGTCTCGTGAAAAAACAAAGTCGCCACGGCGATTTACGTTTATTGCATCACTCGTTTTAAAATCAACTACCCCATAACCAAACTTTTGCAGCTGATGAATGAGGGTTTCTGATATTTGATTACCCAGCTGGTTGCTGTTATTTAAGGTGGCATCTAAATCGACTATGCTTGTTACCGCTATATTTATGCTCTCATCAAGCTCACTGCCAGACTCTAAGGTGTCGACTAAATCAAGCGCCATTTGCTCTACATAATTAACCAAGGTTTTATGATGCTTTAACGGCGTAAATTGTTGCGACGAGTCGTATTCACTCTGCGTTTTTAGCCCTTGTGCGTGCTCATAACGAGCATTTATATCGAAATGGCCTGCATTATTAGTTTTAACCTGCTTATTATTGCCAGCAGTAGAGCACCCTGCTAATCCCATCAGGATAAATAATGCGGTAACGCTATTTAATTTGTAACCCATTACTGCCTCGCTCATTTACTGGCTTGTTTAAGCATAATGCCATCGGTTCTGTAACTACTATTAAGTGCATCAACCACTGACTGAGGAATGAAGCCTTGTGCTGTTCCTACTACGGCTTTACTGGCTAAGCCAATAATACGCGCATTTACAAGCACACCACCTTGATGGCTTACTAAAGTACCGGCTAAAACATAGTTAAAGTTTTGATCTTGGTTTAGCTCAAGGTAGTCGCGGCTAAATACAAAATCGCCGCTTGGAGTTACGCGCATATAATCGGTAGTTTTAAAGTCGATAACAGGTATGCCAAAGCTATGTAGTTCATGCATAAAGCTTTCGGCTATTTGATTTCCTAACAAACTTGCGTCGTTGTAATCATCATCTAAAAACACAAAGCTTGAAACTGCCAGTGGTGTTTTTTCGTTCACATATTGTAGGTTTTCTACCATATTTTGCATTATGCCACGCACATAATGATTAATATTTTTACGCGATGGCGTGCTCGATTTTGAATAATTAGTATGTTGCACTAACCCCGACTGATATACCTGGTTGTCGGTCATTGGGGCTGCCACTGCACGCTCGCCATTAGCCAATTGTACGGAGTTGTTTTGATTTTTTTGTGTGGTTTCTGAGTTCATGCCTGTTAGCATTTGTGAGCACCCAAAGCCCAATGGCAAACATAATGTAAGTAATAGCTTTTTCATTTTGTGCTCCTAATTAGTATTCGCTGCGATATAAGTTATTATCGCGTTGCTGAACCTTTTCACTGCCCCACATTACATTAATCGGGATCTCGGTACTGCCAGCTGATAAAACGTGTTTATTGTTAATATTAACCAATCGGGCATTAACAATGTAAGCATGTTGCTGGCGCGTAACTGTGCCGGTAATTATTAAGTCAATATTCTGACGTTCGCGCAGTTGAGTTACATCTCTGCTAAGCGCGCTGTCGGCGTTAGATGATAAATTTATATTATTACTTAAACGGTACTCAACGGTGTTATATCCCAGTTGAGTGAATTGCGTTAGCAGGCTTTCTTGAATTTGTTGGCTTAAACCTTCAGCTTGGCCGCTGGGAAGCTTTGAATCTAGCGCGTTTGCGTAATAAAAGTTGCTTACCCCAATGCGAGAGTTACCGCTTAAAGGCCCTTTAAAGTGACTAAGCTGATAAGTTAAGTTATTTACGTAATCGTTAACCGTATAAGGTGCCATGGCTGCTTTACGCGCAGGTGTGCTTACACTTTGCTCAGGCTGTGGTGTTAAGCTACATGCTGCTAAGTTTACTAATAATAACGGTAATAAAAGGCGCATAGTTGCCATCCTCAAAAAACATGACAATAACAAAGCAATTACTATGCCTATTTATAATTTTAATGGTTGTTCTGTGTAATTACTAACAATACAACTCACTTGATGCTGCTTTAGTATGTCGCAATCTGCCGTTGCATTATTTTGAAGCTTATAAGCGCCAATTTTTAAGCGATAAAAAGTAACCCCTTTAACCTTTGCAGTCTCTACGTTAGCAATAAATGGGCTTACTAATAGTTTTTTAGCCTTAGATTTCACTTCATTATAACTTTGGGTTAATCGTATCCAATCGGTAACAGATGCAACCTGCAGGGCAAACAATGGCTGTACTACTTTGGGTTGTGAGGTAACCTTGGGGTGTAAATTAACAGCCGCCTCTGGCGCTGTAGTGTCTTGGTTTAGATTGCTCGCTTCTTGGTTTAGATTATTTTGTGTTGCCGACTCTCGTTGCGCTACTTCATTTAATTGGCTAATAAGTAACTTTAAATCATGTTCAATAACAAGCAAACGTCTAACGCCCGCTTTAGCTTGTTGCCACTGTTGAGATGATGCTCTTAATTGCGCTAATTCTTCTGCCGAAATAGTAACCTCATTACTAACCTTATTTGTGGTAGTAACATTGTTTTGAGCCTCTTTAACTTTACTACTGCATCCACAAAGTACAATTAGGCTAATACTTAACAATCTCATTAGCTGTTGTTTTATCATATTATTTGCCTTTAAATTTTTGCTTGGTTTTACTAAACGCCAACTTTATATATTACTTAAACTGGCATACAGCGCAGTTACAGACAACACTATAAACAAGCCTATTAATTTATGTTTATCTACATACTTACTATTACTGGCTTTTAACTACTGTATTAACTTTAGCTCGACTTATAGGTATGTGTTAGCACACAGATAAATTGAGTTTCAACGTTATGACTAATCAGCTTTAAATACCTAAAACATACTTCGCTAAATTTTTTGGGTGTAATTGCCCACAAAACAAGTTATTTGCTGCAGCGCTAAAATTTTACAATCGCTTTGTGCCGGAGCTTTATTTTTATCGCCAAATACAACGATATTAACGACTATAAAACAAAAAAGACGCCATATAGGCGTCTTTTTAGTTATTTTTATAAAAAGTAGGTATGTTAAATTAATGTTTTAATAAACGTTTTTAACTCGTCAGCAAATTCTTCACGACGTAGTGCAAACTCAATAGTTGCTTTAAGATAACCAATTTTACTACCACAGTCGTGGCTACGCCCTTTAATTGCGTATGCATCAACAGTTTCGTGCTGCATTAGCATGGCAATAGCGTCCGTAAGCTGAATTTCGTTACCAGCACCTTGCGGTGTTTTAGCTAGTAATGGCCAAATATTTTTACTTAATACATAGCGCCCTACTACTGCAAGGTTTGATGGTGCTTCGTTAACTGGTGGCTTTTCTACCATGTTATGAATTGGCGAGCTTTCGCCTTGTTTTAGCTCAACACTGCCTAAGTCAACAACACCAAATTGATCAACTTCAGCCATTGGTACTGGCTCTACCATTATTTGGCTATGTTGAGTTTGCTCAAAGCGATTGATCATTTCGGCTAAGTTATCTTTACTAAGATCGCTTTCCATATCATCAATTATTACATCGGGTAAAATAACCACAAATGGTTCGTTACCTATAATTGGCGCTGCACAGTTAATTGCATGCCCTAGGCCTTTGGCCTCGCCTTGGCGTACTTGAATAATGGTTACATCTTTAGGACAAATAGACTGTATTTCGGCAAGTAGCTGTCGTTTTACTCGTTTTTCTAGTGTGGCTTCAAGCTCAAAACTAGTGTCGAAGTGGTTTTCTATTGAGTTTTTACTTGAATGCGTTACCAGTACTATTTCTTTAATACCTGCAGCAACGGCTTCGTTAACTACGTATTGAATTAGTGGACGGTCAACAACCGGTAGCATTTCTTTTGGAATTGCTTTGGTGGCTGGTAACATGCGTGTTCCTAGGCCCGCTACGGGGATCACTGCTTTCATGGTGTTTTCCTTAATCTGTTTTGTTATACCGAAAATGGGTATTGAATGGCTTCGTGACACTCATAACCTGTCACTTCAAAGTCATCGCGTGTTACCCAGGTTTCTATATCGTTTAGTGATTTAATGTTTGGATTAATTTTTAACTGCGGCGATACAAATGGCTCGCGCTTTAACTGCACATCGCGCATTAGCTCAAGCTGGTTTTCATAAATATGCGCGTTGGTAATTTTATGATACGCCTTACCCGCTTTATGCCCAGTAATTTGCGCCACTAATGCCAGTAATACAAAACACTGAATTTGATTAAAATTAAGCCCTAGCGGTACGTCGCAGCTGCGCTGAATCGACGTTAAATAAAGTGTGTCACCTAATAATGAAAACGTGTGGGTGTGCATACACGGGCGTAAACAGCCAAGCTCAAATTCGCCTGGGTTGTAAAAACTAATTATTTCACCGCGATCGTCTATACCATTTTTTAAGTTATTAATTACTTTTGCTAGTTGGTCTAGCGTTGAGCCATCTGGGCGCTGCCAAGCACGCCCTTGTACGCCATAAACACGGCCCATGTCGTCATCACCTTTACGGTGCGGATTATTAAGCCAAGCGCTATTTTCGTTTGCGTTTGCATCCCAGGTTTTACAACCTATGCTACGAAACTGCTCAGCACTGTCATAGCCTCTTAAATAACCTAATAATTCAGCAATAGCCGCTTTGTAATAGCTTTTACGTGTGGTGATCATAGGAAACTGATTATTCGCCACATCGTACTCTAAATCGGCGTTGATCACGGTTAAACAGCGTGTGCCCGTACGTTTGTTTTCTACCCACTGGCCTTCATCAACAATACGCTGACATAATTGTAAATATTGTTTCATGGTATTTATTCTAACCCTTTACCGCTGTTTTTTGTGGTGCTTGCTTATAAGCCCAAATTAATAAGCCTAATCCGCCTACGATCATAGGCAGCGAGAGTATTTGCCCCATCGAGATAAAATCAGCAAATAAACCCAGCTGTGCATCTGGTTGGCGAAAGTACTCAATACAAAATCTAAATGTGCCGTAACCTAGTAAAAATACACCCGCTACACTACCAGCAGGGCGAGGCTTTTTAATAAACCACTGTAAAATTAAAAATAATACTAAGCCTTCAAAAAATGCTTCGTATAGCTGCGATGGATGGCGTGCTAACGGCCCGCCGGTTGGAAATACCATAGCCCATGGTACATCGCTTACTCGACCCCAAAGCTCACCATTTATAAAGTTACCTATACGTCCAGCTAATAAACCTACCGGTACAAGCGGTGCAACAAAGTCGCCTACTTGCAGTATTGACTTTTTACGTGTCCAAGCAAAAATAACAACCGCGGTTATCACTCCTAAGGTGCCACCATGAAACGACATTCCACCTTGATCTATCCTGAACAAATATAGGGGGTTTTCTATAAAATAGCTAAATTGATAAAATAATACATAACCAATACGCCCACCAAGAATTACCCCTAGCATGCCGTAAAATAGGAAGTCGCCTACTTGGTCTTTAGTCCAACCTGAATTTGGTTTTGCCGCTTGGCGATTTGCAAACCACATTGCAAATGCAAAACCTATTAAATACATTAATCCGTACCAACGTACGCTCAGTGGCCCGACAGAAAATATGATCGGATCGATTACAGGAAATTCCAGTGCCATAAAAATAAACCTTTAGCTAAAAACCATTTTAATTGCGATGATAACAAGTAACACCGCGAAAACTTTCTTTATTGTATTAACCGGTAAATAGTGGGTTGCTTTAGCGCCAATAGGCGCTATAAACCACGAGGTAATTACAATCCCAAATAATGCGGGTAAGTATACAAACCCTGCAAAACCGTGTTCTAAATCGGTAACCTGCCATCCGGCACTGATATAACCAATAGAGCCAAAAAAGGCGATTACAATTCCGCATGCTGCAGCGCAGCCTATGGCCTTTTTAATATCAACCGAAAAATAATGCAGTAAAGGCACTATTAGTGCGCCACCACCTATACCTATTAACCCTGATAGCCCCCCCATAATGGCGCATAAGCTGCCTAAAATAGGACCCGACGGTAAAGGTTTTTCTGACAAAGGTTTATTGCGAGCTGATAACACCATTCTTAAAGCAATAAATACCACGCTTACAGCAAATACCGTACGTAATATTTGCTCGGGGATTAAGCTTGCAGCAAAGCCACTAATTAGCGCGCCAACAGCTACGCCCGACATAACCCAAGGTGCAATAACCCAAGGCACGTTATCATTTTTATGATGAGCCAGCGCTGAAGATGTAGAGGTAAACAAAATAGAGGCAAGCGATGTTGCAATGGCAATAACTAATACGTTTTCAGCAGCCGTTACATTAAAAGCGAGTAATAAGGCACTTAATACTGGCACAATAATTAAGCCACCACCAATTCCGAGTAACCCGGCTAAAAACCCGACAACACAGCCTAGTAGCGCGCAACTTGCAACCAATAATCCTAGATCATACATAGTTATCCCATATACCTTTTATTATGCGCGTATCTTAATGGATTCTGATTACAGTTAACACGAGAATTTATTTGGGGGTATAAAATAAGTTACCCAGCTCATGCTCTATCATAAAGCTGCGAGTTAAACGCAATACTTGCTTAGCCGACGATTGCGCTAAGCACTCTTTAAGTAATGCTTCCATTTCGCTGACATGTAAGCGCCTAAGCACCCATTTAACTTTATTTAATGATGATAAGTTCATACTTAAACGACGATACCCCATGGCAATAAGTAATATTGCGCCTTCAGGATCGCCGCCAAGCTCGCCGCATAAACTAAACGGTAGCTCGTATTGCTGGCACTCACGAGCCACTTTATTTAATACTCTGAGCACTGCAGGGTGATACGGGTTAAACAGTTCTGCAACCCGCGCGTTTGATCTGTCTACAGCGAGCAGGTATTGCGTTAAATCGTTACTGCCCACTGAGCAAAAATCGACTTTTTTAGACCAGTCTGCCAGCATAAATACACTCGACGGTACTTCAAGCATAATACCTATATCGGGTCGTTCAATTGTTTGCTCTGGGTATTGCTCGTTCAGCTCAAAATACGCTTGCTCAAAAAGAGCTAATGATTCGTCTACTTCTTCTGTACCACTTATCATCGGCAGCATTATTTTTAAATTACCTAAGCCTATATTTGCTTTAAGCATGGCTTTGAGCTGATCTAAAAATAGCTCAGGGTGATCTAAACTAATGCGAATACCACGCCAACCTAAAAAGGGATTTTCTTCGGTAATATTAAAATAATCGAGAACTTTATCGCCACCAATATCTAACGTTCGCATTACTACCGGATTAGGGTAATAACTATTAAGTACTTCTCGGTACCAGGTTTCTTGCTCTGATTGCGATGGAAACTGCCCTTTTTGCATAAACCAGGCTTCGGTGCGGTACAAGCCAACGCCGTCACAAATATGGGCACTGTTTTGCTGCGTGTTTAACTCCAGCCCCGCATTGAGTAGTAAACTTATGTGTTCACCATCAAGGGTGACCGCTGTAAAGTTTTGCTCGGCTAAAAAACGATTATTAAGTAAGTTGTCTTGGTGCTGTAATTCTGTGTATTCATCAATTAGCATTTGCGATGGGGAAATATATAACCGCCCCGAAAACGCATCCAAAATCATTGGTTTACTATTTAATTGCAGTAATGGAATATCTTCGATGCCCCAAATAGCAGGCACGCCCATAGCACGGGTTAATATTGACGCATGACTGTTTGCCGAGCCATTTATGCTCACCACCCCCACTAAGCGATCGTTAGGCACCTCAGCCAGCATGGCTGGAGTAAGTGTATGCGCTATAAGTATGGTATTGGGTGGATAATCTTTTATTGCGAATTCGGTATTAACAAGGTGGTGCAACACTCGCAGGCCAATGTCTTTAACATCAACCGCGCGCTCTTTTATGTATGGGTCTTGCATGGCATTAAACTGAGCGATTAAACGCTCAATTACTATTTTTAAGGCGCTTTTTGCACACCAACCTTGTTGCAACTCCATCTCAACGTTATGACCTAAGCTTTTAGCATCGAGTAATTGCTGATAAACATCAAAAACAGCCAAAGCCTCATGCGGAATAGAATCACTTAGTGTCATTGATAGTGTATTAAATTCTTTTCGGGTTGCCGCTACGGCTTGGGTAAATAAGCGTCGTTGCTCATTTACATCGCTTTCTTTTTCAAGCTCAATTGATTTAAAGTTAACTTTAGGAATAACTACAAATGCATGGCCAATACTAATACCCGGAGCACTCGACACCCCTTTTAATACTGAGGTTTGATGAGAAGACTCATCTTGACGCAATACTTCTTTTATTTCAGCATGCGCTAATTGTGAGGCAAGTTGCGCCGACAAAGTAATTAAAAACGATTCTTCATCTTGGCTAAATACACGTGCCATTTTTTGTTGTACTACAATAACGCCCAGTACTTTTTTTTGATGCACCACAGGCACAGACAAAAATGCATTATAGCCTTCTTCGTTAACTTCTGGGGAGAGCTTAAAACGGGGATGAGATTTGGCAAAGGCAATATTAATTGCCTCCTCGCGCTGTGCCACCAGCCCTACTAGGCCTTCGGTAAAGCCAATTCTAAACTTACCCACCGCATCGGGGTTTAATCCTTCGGTGGCCATAAGTACAAAGTTATCTTGGCTGTAGTCAGCAAAATAAATAGAGCAGCACTGGGTTTGCATGGCTTCTTTAACCATTGTCACAAAGCACGCTAAAGCACTGTCTAAATTCGCTTGTTGCGAAACCGACTCTGCAATAGACCTAAGTGTTGCCAGCATGTCCTGCTCCTTTAATTTACTAAACTAACTACCTTTTATTTCGCCAATGATCTTTTTGCTGTTCGCGTTTATTAAAAGGCATAGCAAAAGGAGCAAACTCTTTCATTACACGCCGATAAACATCGCGTTTAAACGACACCACCTGCCTTACCGGATACCAATAACTTACCCAGCGCCAATCATCAAATTCAGGATGGTGGGTTTTAAGTAAATTTACATCCTCATCTTTACAGCGTAGTTTTAGTAAAAACCATTTTTGTTTTTGCCCAATACATACCGGACTTGAGTCTCGGCGTATTAATCGTTTGGGTAACTTATAGCGTAACCAATGTTTAGAACTTGCAACTATCTCTACATCTTCTGGTCGCAAGCCTACTTCTTCGTGTAATTCGCGGTACATGGTTTGCTCTGGCGTTTCACCATCGTCAACACCGCCTTGGGGAAATTGCCAAGAATGTTGACCATAACGTCTAGCCCAAAACACTTGTCCTTGGTTATTGCAAATTACAATTCCGACATTGGCACGAAAACCTTCGGCATCAATCACCTTAGTGCCTCATTTGTAAGTCGATTTTTAATGATTGTTCCACATTACCTGCTTTACGGCAAACAATATTGGAATATTTACTGTGGTTACTCACAGCTTGTGCATAACTTTTATAAAACACGCTCATTTAGCAAACAAATCCACAATATAAGATCGCAAAACTGGATTTCTCCACAGATTCTGTGGATAAACATGTTTATATATGTGTACTCATTCAAACAACCTTAGTGTCACTTAATGAAAACTGAACAGTTTATTTTTAAATTTTATTATAATTCATGGGCTTATATTTATTTAACTGTTTATTAAAGTGTGTAAAATTGCACCAAACCCAAGGTGCACAAAAAACACTCAAAGGCAAAGATATCCACGGCTGGACTGATTTGCTATCATGGCGATGGTATTTATTCAACTTAAATAAACAGTATGCGACCTATAAAACCACATTCAATTAATGACTTAATGCAGCGTGTTAATAATATTGCTGGGCTTACCCTTGGCCAATTAGCCAATGAGTATAACTTTAAAACGCCTGACGATTTACTCCGTGAAAAAGGCTGGACGGGGCAATTAATTGAATATGTATTAGGCGCAACTGCTGGCTCAAAACCACTGCCCGATTTTGAAGATTTAGGCATAGAGCTAAAAACATTGCCAATTTCTTATAAAGGCAAGCCGCTAGAAACCACCTTTGTATCGGTAACCCCACTCATTAACGTTACTGGCATGACCTGGCACGCAAGCAGCGTGCGTAAAAAACTAAACCATGTACTTTGGTTGCCTATACTAAGTGAGCGCGACATAGCCCCGTTTGATAGAACCATAGGCAGCGGCTTTTTATGGCAACCCACACCTGAGCAAGACGCTTTATTGCAACGCGATTGGGAAGAACAAATGGAGCTTATTGCGCTAGGGCGTATTGATGAAATATCGGGGCATTTAGGTGACGCAATTCAAATTCGCCCTAAAGCCGCGCACAGTAAAATAGTAACCGATGCTATTGGCCCTAATGGTAAAATTATTAAAACCCTGCCCCGTGGTTTTTATTTAAAAACCAGCTTTACCGGCGAAATTTTAAAACAGCAGTTTCAACTTTAATTTGTACAAATAGAAGTAAATTAGGGCGGCATAAAATTTAACTTGAGGCGACAACTAACTTGAAAAACTCCGTTGTGAGTAAATCATTTAAAATTTTTGCACAAAGAGAAAAAATGAGAGTAAATGAGCAGTGACAAGACACATTATTTAGTCTTTTTAGCTTCTCTAAAGCGTAGCGCCTCATAACCTCTTTGTGCATATATTCACTTAAAGTCTTTTCACACTACTTTTAACATATTTAAACTAAAAAGAGAGATAGAAAACCCCACCTAAAAAACCGTATTTAAACTGTTACTGACAGTTATCTCACTTCTGATTTTCTGGTTACTGTTTTACTTTTTTTACCTAGGCAAAAAAAATCCCCACCAAAGTGAGGATTTATAAGCTTAAACATCATATTCTAATTAAAGAATTACTGACCTTTAACTTCTTTTAAACCGTTGTACGGTGCTTTATCGCCTAATTGCTCTTCAATACGAAGCAATTGGTTGTACTTAGCAACACGATCAGAGCGGCTTAATGAACCTGTTTTAATTTGACCTGCGGCTGTACCTACTGCTAAATCTGCAATGGTTGAATCTTCTGTTTCGCCTGAGCGATGAGAAATAACAACTGTAAAACCAGCATCTTTAGCCATTTTAATTGCAGCTAATGTCTCAGTTAAAGAACCAATTTGGTTAAACTTTATTAAGATTGAGTTAGCAATACCGTTGTCGATACCACGTTTTAAAATCTTAGTATTGGTTACAAACAAATCGTCACCCACTAATTGGATTTTATCACCCATTAGTTTAGTTTGGTGTGCAAAGCCATCCCAGTCAGACTCATCAAGGCCATCTTCGATAGACACGATTGGGTACTGCTGAGTTAAATCTTGTAAGAAGAAGTTAAATTCTTCAGAAGTGAACTTTTTGCCTTCACCTTTAAGATTGTAAATATTTGCTTCTTTGTCGTAAAACTCAGAGGCTGCACAATCAAGCGCTAATGTAATGTCTTTACCTAGCTCGTAGCCTGCATTTGCAACAGCTACTTTAATTGCAGCTAGTGCCGCTTCGTTAGATGCAAGGTTTGGTGCAAAACCACCTTCGTCACCTACCGCTGTTGAGTGACCGTCTGCTTTAAGTACTTTAGCTAGGCTGTGAAATATTTCTGCGCCCATGCGTAGAGCTTCACGGAAGTTTTTAGCGCCAATTGGTTGGATCATAAACTCTTGAATATCTACAGAGTTATCTGCATGTTCGCCACCATTGATAATGTTCATCATTGGTAATGGCATAGAGTAAACACCCGGTGTACCGTTTAAGTCAGCAATATGCTCATAAAGCTCAACTTTTTTAGATTGTGCAGCAGCTTTAGCCGTTGCTAGCGATACTGCTAAAATTGCGTTAGCACCTAATTTTTCTTTATTTTCGGTACCATCTAAATCTAGCATTACTTGATCAACAGTGCTTTGCTCAAGTGCATTTTGGCCTGCTAAAGCGGTTGCGATTTCATTATTAATAAAACCAACTGCTTTTAATACGCCTTTACCTAAATAACGAGATTTATCACCATCGCGTAATTCTAATGCTTCGCGAGTCCCTGTAGATGCGCCAGACGGCGCCGCAGCACGGCCCCATGAACCATCAGCTAAATGTACATCAGCTTCAACAGTTGGGTTACCACGCGAATCCATAATTTCGCGACCAATTACTTTTACGATTACTGACATCTTGATTCCTCTATATTCCCAAAATGGTGAATTACTGCCAACTTAATTTAAACTAATTTGGTTGGCATTTAAAACAAATAAGCCGTGCAATATGCACGGCCTATTAATATTACGAAGACGCTTTTTGGTGGATGTGAGCCGCAGCTACAAACCCTTCAAACAGCGGGTGACCATCGCGTGGTGTTGAAGTGAATTCCGGGTGGAATTGCGCTGCAATAAACCAAGGGTGATCTTTATTTTCAATAATTTCTACTAGCTTTTTATCTTCCGATAAACCAGTAAAGCTTAAACCAGCTTTTTCTAGCTGCTCTACAAAGTTATTATTAACTTCGTAACGATGACGATGACGTTCTACTATTTCATCGCTACCGTATACTGCATGCACTTTAGAACCCGGTGTTAAATGACATTTTTGTGCGCCTAAACGCATAGTGCCACCTAAGTCTGATTTTTCATCACGCTGCTCTACTTTACCTTCAGCATCTAGCCATTCGGTAATTAAGCCAACCACAGGGCTTGCAGATTGCGCGTTAAACTCAGTTGAGTTTGCATCAGTAAGACCCGCTACGTTACGAGCATATTCAATTAGCGCTACTTGCATACCTAAACAAATACCTAAGTAAGGCACTTTGTTTTCACGCGCGTATTTAGCCGCTAATATTTTACCTTCAACGCCACGACTACCAAAACCACCAGGTACTAAAATAGCATCTAAGCGCGTTAGTGAATCAACGCCTTTGGTTTCTAAGTCTTGTGAGTCGATGTACTGAATATTTACCGTTAAACGATTTTTCAGACCGGCATGTTTTAATGCTTCGTTTACAGATTTATAAGCATCTGGTAATTCAGTATATTTGCCTACCATACCAATAGTTACTTCACCTGTAGGGTTAGACTCTTGATAAAGTACTTGTTCCCATTCAACTAAATCAGCTTCAGGAGCTTCTAAATGAAAACGACGACATACAAAGTAATCTAAATCTTGCGACTTTAATAACGCAGGAATTTTATAAATACTGTCTACGTCTGGTAGTGATATAACCGCTTTTTCTTCTACGTTAGTAAACAATGCAATTTTTGCACGTTCGTTATTTGGTAGTTTGCGGTCTGAACGACAAATAAGAATGTCTGGCTGAATACCAATTGAGCGCAGTTCTTTAACCGAATGTTGCGTTGGTTTAGTTTTCACTTCGCCTGCAGGGCCTAAAAATGGCACTAGCGTTAAGTGAATAAATAGCGCGCGCTCACGGCCAATTTCAGTACCCATTTGACGAATTGCTTCTAAAAATGGTTGTGACTCTATGTCACCCACTGTGCCGCCAATTTCAACGATTGCTATATCATGGCCTTCAGCGCCAGAATAAACACGTTGCTTAATATCGTTAGTAATGTGTGGAATTACCTGAATTGTTGCTCCAAGGTACTCGCCACGTCGCTCACGACGTAATACATCTTCGTATACACGCCCTTGTGTGAAGTTATTACGACTCGTCATTTTGGTGCGAATAAAACGCTCATAGTGACCTAAATCTAGATCGGTCTCTGCGCCGTCTTCAGTAACGTATACTTCACCATGTTGAATTGGGCTCATTGTGCCTGGATCAACGTTGATGTAAGGATCCAGCTTTAAGATAGTAACATTAATACCACGGGCCTCTAAAATAGCTGCCAATGATGCTGCTGCAATACCTTTACCCAACGAAGAAACAACCCCGCCGGTAACGAAGATAAATTTTGTACTCATGCGAACCCTAGAATATCAGGAATTAAAAGGAATATAATACCCAAACAAGTGATTTTGGAATATAAACAGGACGGGGAGAAATTGTACCAAAGCATAGCCAATCAATCCAGCTAAAATTAGAAATTGTAAGCACAAAAAACAGCCATAATTTTACTACACACTATTTGACTTTTTTGATCTCATCCCATGCTGCATCCATCTCATCAAGCGTGGCCGACTCTAAACATTTTCCTTGGGCATTTAAATAAGCTTGTACTTTTTCAAAGCGAGTTGAAAACTTGTCGCTGGCGCTACGTAGTAATTGCTCTGGGTCGCGCTTTACATGGCGCGCAACGTTTACTGTAGCAAACAGTAAATCGCCCAGCTCTTCTGCGCTGTGATCTGAATACGGATTGTGAGCGAGTGCTTCTTTTACTTCCTCTACTTCTTCGCTCACTTTATCCAATGCACCATGGTAACTTGGCCAATCAAAACCAAGAGCAGCCACGCGCTGCTGAATTTTTTTAGCTTTACTTAAGCTTGGCATATTAACGGGAATATCTTGCCACAGCGAAGGCGTAGCATCTGCGCTTTTGGCGCTGCGCTCTTGTGCCTTAATTGCTTGCCACTGCGCAGCAAGCTCATCATCGCTTAGCGCTGTTTGCTGGTCGAACACATGAGGATGACGGCGCGTAAGTTTAGCGTTTAATTGTGTCACTATATCGTTAAAATCAAATAACTTTTGCTCATTAGCAAGTTGAGCATAAAACACAATTTGAAAGAGTAAATCGCCAAGTTCATTTTTAAGCTCACCTAAATTGCCCGATTCAATGCAATCGGCCACTTCAAACGCTTCCTCAATAGTGTGTGGCACTATTGAGCTAAAAGTTTGCTTACGATCCCAGGGGCAGCCAATCTCAGGATCTCTTAGCGTTTTCATTATATGCAGTAGTTGCGCAAGCGCGGCGTTATCTGTCATATTTATTGCCCTCGCTTTGCACTGTGTACACCTTCAATTTGGTGTAACTTAGAAAGCACTCTATTAGTACCCGACAGATCGTGTACCTCTATTTGCATGGTAAATATAGCAATTTGATTATCATCAACGGTATTTACATTCATATTTAGCACATTCACTTTTTCGTTGGCTAACACTACACTTATGTCGCGAATTAAACCTGAGCGGTCGCTGGCCTCTATTCTAATACTTAGCGCATAGGAGTTATGAATATCGTCTGACCAGCTTACAGAAATAACTCGCTCTGGATGCTGAGTTTTTAAATTATTAAACGAGTCGCAATCATCACGATGTACACCAATACCACGCCCTTGCGTTATATAGCCAATAATTTCATCCCCCGGAACCGGACGACAACATTTAGCAACATGACTCATTAAGCTACCTACGCCATCAACCACAATACCGTTATTATCGCCGGTTACTTTTGTTGGGTTTTTAAAACGTATTACCGGCTCGTCTTCGGGGCGATCGGTAACAAAGTTAAGCATTTGATTAAGGCGAATATCACCTGCGCCAATGGCGACCATTAAATCGTCGAGCTCTTTAAAGTTAAAACGCTTAATAGCGGGTGCTAAGTCTCTATAATTTAAATCGAGTTTTTGCAGTTCGTTATCGAGTATTTCTTTACCGGCACTAAGATTTTTGTCGCGATCGAGCTGTTTAAACCAATGGTGTATTTTGGCTCTAGCACGCGATGACTTTATATAGCCTAATGATGGGTTTAACCAATCGCGGCTGGGGTTTGGCTGTTTTTGGGTAAGAATTTCTACCTGATCGCCGGTGCTTAACTGATGGGTAAATGGCACAATTTTGCCAAATACTTTAGCGCCAATACAACGATGCCCCACATTAGAGTGAATATAATAAGCAAAATCTAATGGTGTTGCCCCCAGTGGTAAATCAAAAATATCGCCTCGTGGGGTAAATACGTATACGCGGTCTTCTACCACTTGATTTTTAAGCTCTTGTGCTAGGTCGCTGCCATCAACCACTTCTTCTTGCCATTGTAATAGTTTACGCAGCCAGCTAATTTTTTGCTCATAACCTGAGCCTCGCCCTGGCAATGCGCCTTCTTTATACATCCAATGCGCAGCAACACCCAGCTCGGCATCTTGGTGCATATCGCTGGTGCGAATTTGAATCTCTACCGTTTTGCCTTCGGGGCCAAATACCACGGTATGAATAGACTGATAGCCATTTTGCTTAGGTGTGGCAACGTAGTCGTCAAACTCTTTATGCAAATGACGCCAGTTAGTGTGCACTATGCCCAGCGCGCCGTAACAATCTTGCAGGCGCTGCACCACAATACGCATTGCGCGAATATCAAACAGTTGATCAAACTCGTAGTTTTTTTGCGCCATTTTTTTATAAATGCTGTAAATATGCTTTGGCCGCCCGTAAACCTCTGCTTCTATGCCCGCCTCGCTTAAGCGGCTTTTAACTTGCGCTACCATGTCTTCCATGTAGGCTTCACGCGCTAGGCGTTTGTCATCAAGCTGTTTGGCAATGTTTTTATAAATATTGGGGTGCAAATACCTAAACGATAAGTCTTCAAGCTCCCACTTTAATTGCCCTATACCTAAGCGGTTTGCCAGTGGAGCAAAAATGTCGGCGGTTTCTTTGGCGGCAATAACACGGTCTTCTTCTGCGGCATTTTTAACATTGCGTAAATGACATACTTGCTCTGCTAACTTAATAACAACCGCGCGCACATCCTCTACCATAGCAAGTAACATACGGCGAATATTATCAACCTGTACCGTGCCTTTGCCTTGGTGCGCCAAAGTGCTAATAGTAGCCATTTGTGCGACCCCGTTTAGCAATACCGCAATACTGCTACCTAGCTGCTCTTCAACAGTTTCAAGGGTGACTAAGTTATTTATAAAATACGGCGTTAAATAAGCAGTAGCTAATGAGTCTGCATCAAGATTAAGCTCGGCTAAAATTTCGACCATTTCAATAGCTGTGCTTTGTCGGGTGGTATTGTCGCACGCTAAACAAAGTGCCTGTGCTTTATTAAGCAACTCTACTTTTTCTGCCGACAGAGCAAGTAACTTTAAGCGACTAGCAAAGTCCCCGGTTTCATCCTGTTGATGTGATTGACGTGTAGCTACCATAATGCGCTTTACCTCCGTTGAAATAACGCCATAGTTTCAATATGCCCGGTGTGCGGAAACATATTCA
The DNA here is from genome assembly GCF_014163535.1 of Pseudoalteromonas sp. SR45-4. Classification (NCBI taxonomy): domain Bacteria; kingdom Pseudomonadati; phylum Pseudomonadota; class Gammaproteobacteria; order Alteromonadales; family Pseudoalteromonadaceae; genus Pseudoalteromonas; species Pseudoalteromonas sp. SR45-4. Next base: position 19,406 of record NZ_JACJDO010000003.1, on the reverse strand, counting down.
TTAGCCCAATTTTATGCAGTTCAAAGCCTGCTTGCGAAATAATAGCGCTGTCACGGGCTAAAGTAACAGGGTCGCATGAGACGTATAAAATAGTTTTAAACTGCTTTAAAGGAAGTTGTTCTAATACCGTTATTGCCCCAGTACGTGAGGGGTCTAACACCAGTACATCTAAATTTTTATTAAACCACGAAGCCGTTTCAATTTTATTTGTTAAATCAAAGCAATTAAATTGAGTATTAGTGATTGAGTTAGTGTGCGCATTTTGCGTTGCCATTGCAACCGCTGAAGCAACCCCTTCTATACCAATTACTGTTTTTGCTTGTTTTGCCAGCACTAGTGAAAAGTTACCAATACCACAAAATAAATCTAATACGTTTTCGTCGCCTTTTAGTGCCAGCCAATTTTGTGCTTGTTTAAGCATTGCTTGATTAACGCTAGCATTAACTTGGATAAAGTTATTTAAGCCAAATTCAAACTTTAACCCTAACTCTTCAAGTGCATAAAATGGCATGGCTAAATGTGAGTGTTCAATCACTTCACTTTCGCTTTGCCACACTAATTGCCATTGTTGCTCAGCGGCACTTTGTGCTACCAGTGCTTTTATACTCTCTGAAATAGGTTTTGTGTGGCGAATAATAACAAAGTTTTGCTCATCGCCTTGGCACAATTGCAAGTGAGATACACTGTGCAATGCCTTGTGTTGATTAATTAAGTTATCAAATACAGTAAATACATTTGCAAATACTTCACTTAGTACTGGGCACTCATTAATACTAATAATACTTTTAGAGCCACTTGCTCTATAGCCTACATGCATTTTTTTTGCTTTTTTATCAAACATTACCGCTAAACGAGCACTTCGTCTGTAATGAGTGGCTTTACTTAATAAGGGGGCTTGCCAGTTTAATTCATCAAGCTTGGCAAACTTTTCAAATAATTTGCTCACCGCTATTTGCTTTTCGACTACCTGTTGGCCGCTATCTAAATGCTGCAACTGACACCCACCACATTGATTATAATGCTCACAAAATGGTGCTACGCGATATTCACTCGCCTGTAATACTTTATGTGTTTGCGCTTCGCTGTAACGCGCTTTGTCGGCAACAATGGTGGCTTTTACTTGCTCGTTTGGCAAAGCATTACTTACAAAGCACACTTTATTATTGTGTTTCGCTATGCCGCGACCATGGTGATCCATGGCGGTGATATCGAGCACTAAAGACTGTTGTTTTAGCGGTTTTTTTGTTGCTTTAAATATTTGCGCCATTAGGCATTACCTTTAACATTTGATGAATCGACTCCAATTGCAGAATACCTCATTATCCGTATATACTCTGAGCATGCTGATAACAATAATAACGCTCCCAATATGACTAAATTAGGCTTACGCGATTCTGTTTTAACACTCACTCTGATCCCCACGGTGATCATTGGATTGTTACTCGGTGGTTATTTTACAATAAATCGTTACATTGAGCTTGATGAAATTTTATATCAACAAGGGACTACTATTTCAGAGCCCCTTGCTATTGCACTTGAGCAGCCATTACTTGAAAAAAACAAACAACTACTAAATCGTGTCATTAGCTATACCCACAATAAGCACTCCCCAGTAGTAAAAGCGATTGCATTATTTGACGACAATAATAAGCTAATAATAACCAGTAACTATCATCGCTCGTTTGATGACTTGCTCAACAACGAGCAACTAAATAATCTTAATGCCACTCAAGTTCATAAAACAGATGATTTAATTACCTTTTTTACACCCATTATTAATCACACAAGTCCTGATACAAAATGGGATAAATCGATATTTCAAACCTCACTAGGAACTGTAGTATTACAGTTAAATAGAGATCAAGCAGTTATTGGTCAGCAAAGGGCCTTACTGGTCAGTGGTATTGTTATTATACTAGCCTTGGTCTTGGCCGCTATTTTAGCACTTAAACTTAGCCATATGTTTATGAGCCCTCTTAATAAATTAGTACTGGCAACCGATAGGCTCGTGGAAGGTAAAAGAGAAACTGGTTTAAACGAATCTATGGTTGGTGAGTTTGAGTTGCTCCGCGAAGGGTTAAATACTATTTCTTACTCTATGGTGATGCAAAAAGATGAAATGCAAAAAAACATTGATCAAGCCACCAGTGATTACCGCGAAACACTAGAGCAGTACGAAACGCAAAATATTCAGCTCACTATGGCCAAAAAAGAAGCCCAAGATGCCAACCGGGTTAAATCTGACTTTTTGGCAAAAATGAGTCATGAGCTACGCACCCCTTTAAATGGCGTGATTGGTTTTACGCGTCAGCTGCATAAAACGCCATTAAATAAAAACCAAAAAGATTACTTAGATACCATTGAACTGTCGGCTAATAGTTTAATGACCATTATTAGCGATATATTAGACTTTTCAAAATTAGAAGCAGGCGCTATGGAACTTGAGTCTATTCAGTTTCAGTTGCGCGATACCGTTAACGAAGTAATGACGCTGTTAGCCCCAAGCGCCCATGATAAGCAGCTTGAGCTGTCTATTTATATTAGCCCGCAAGTGCCCGATCACCTAACCGGTGATCCTACGCGATTAAAACAAGTTTTAATTAATTTATTAAGTAACGCAATTAAGTTTACCGAAAAAGGCGCTATAAAAGTCGACATTAGCCATAGACTACTCGATGATGAGCGCACCTCTATTTTAGTCTCAGTGGCCGATACCGGCGTAGGTATTCCTGTTGATAAGCAAGATGCATTATTTACCGCCTTTGGCCAAGCCGATTCAAGTATTACCCGTAAATTTGGTGGCACTGGCTTGGGGCTAATTATCACCAAGCATATTGTAGAGGCCATGAGTGGTAAAATTACACTTAACTCAGCCCCTGGTAATGGCACCTGCTTTACCTTTAATGGCGTATTTAGACTGCCTAATCATGTGTTTGCCAGTGACTTACCAACTAAATCTTTGCTCGGTAAGCATGTTTTATATTTAGAGCCACACGAGCACACCCATCATGCTGTTTTATCTTTGCTTAACGAATGGCAAATAAGTGTGACCGGCTGCTTTAGCGATGCAGAATTTTTAGCAGCAATCGACAATAAAGAGCAGCAATATGATATTTGTATCATTGGTGATATGGCCTCGGTTAACGATATGCAGCGTTTAAAGGCTCATGTAAAAGCGGTGCGTGAATCAACCGACTATTTATATTTAATGCTCAACACGGTATCGCATAGTATGCGTGAAGCCTTTATTGGCAGCGGCGCTGATGCCTGCTTAAGTAAACCGCTTAACCATCGTAAATTGTGTGAACTACTTGCCGCGCCGTATCGATTAGATCACCCGGTGCACAACATTGAGCAAAATGAGCAAACACTCTTGCCGTTAAAAGTATTAGTAGTTGACGATAATGACGCTAACTTAAAATTAATTTATACCTTACTTAATGAGCAGGTTGAGCTAATAGACACTGCGCACAATGGCTCGCAAGCTTACAGTTTGAGTAAAAGCCACAAGTACGACGTAATATTTATGGACATACAAATGCCAATTATGGATGGTATTACTGCCTGTAAGTTAATTAAAGAATCATCATTAAACGAAGATACTCCAATAATTGCAGTGACCGCACATGCACTGCATAGCGAAAAAGAGCAGTTATTAAAAGACGGTTTTGAAGGCTATTTAACTAAACCGATTGATGAGGACATGCTCAATCAAATTATTTGCGATCACAGCCCACAACTACCGGTTAGCCGCGATAAACTAAAAAATATGCCACAAAGTCCGCCCCCCTTTAACAGTGTGCGCCTTGATTGGGGCATAGCACTGCAACATGCAGGCGGTAAAAGTGAACTGGCATTAGAAATGCTCAATATGTTACTTCTCAGCGTGCCCGAAACACTTAGCTTATTAGCGCAAGCTATTGCCGATGAAGACTGCAAACAGGTACTGAGCATTATTCATAAATTACATGGGGCGTGTTGCTACACTGGCGTACCTAAATTAAAGTCGCTGGCCGAAACAATCGAAACCGCGTTAAAAAGTAACTGCGTATTAGCCACTATTGAACCTGAGTTATTTGAACTACAAGACGAGCTAGAGAACTTACTACTTGATGCTAAAAATTAAAGGCTCGAAACTATAATACGATAGCTATTGCGCCATCAGTACAATAAATAGGAAGAGACTTTATGAGCAATAACAAGGTAATTGGTAGTATTGAATGGCGCGATCTTACTGTGGCTGATGCACAACAAATCAGCGACTTTTATGCACACGTTGTTGGTTGGCAAAAAGAGCCTGTAGATATGGGCAGTTACAATGATTTTAATATGAATAACGCACAAGGGACAATAGCAGGCATTTGCCATGCAAAGGGCGATAACGCCGACTTACCAGCACAGTGGTTAATGTATGTTCGCGTAGAAAATGCTCAGCTTAGCGCACAAAAAACGCTGGAGTTAGGAGGTGAAATTATTAAAGGGCCGACTGAATATGGTGGCGAAAGCTATTTTATTATTCGCGACCCAAGTGGCGCTATTTTGGCAGTATATTCATAGCTTTTATTAGCTTTAATAATACTCAACCAAGCTAGTTGGTAATTTACATAATAGCGAGGCTCAAAACCCGAAGCTTCATGCACCTAATAGTACTAAGTAGCAAGAAGCTTCAAGTAGCTTATTTAAAGCGAGGCTTTAGGCACGCGCTTCAAGCATTAAGCGTTTCATATCGCGTACGGCTTTATCTAGCCCATCAATGGCGGCGCGAGCAATAATGGCGTGACCAATATTAAGCTCATAAATTTCTTCCATTGCGGCAATTGGTTTTACATTATGGTAATGCAAACCATGGCCCGCATTGACAATTAAGCCAATACTGGCTGCGTATTTAACGCCTTGGCGAATATGTTCAAGCTCTTTGCTTATTGCCTCATCTGTTGTAGCATCTGCATAAGCACCGGTATGAATTTCAACATACGGAGCGCCTGTTGCTTTAGCTGCATCTAGCTGCGCTTTATCGGCATCAATAAATAACGAAACTTTAATACCTGCGTCGCTCAAGGTTTTTGTTGCTGCGGTAATTTTTTCAAGATTACCCGCCACATCAAGTCCGCCTTCGGTGGTTAGCTCTTCGCGTTTTTCTGGCACTAGGCATACGTACTCAGGTTTTACCTCAAGTGCAATATTGATCATTTCATCGGTTACGGCTGTTTCAAGGTTCATGCGTGTTTGTATGGTTTTAGCCATTACATACACGTCACGGTCTTGAATATGACGGCGATCTTCACGTAAATGAATAGTGATACCGTCGGCTCCTGCATGCTCAGCTACACTTGCTGCATGTGCTGGATCAGGGTAGCTAGTGCCACGTGCTTGGCGAAGTGTTGCAATATGATCAACGTTTACACCCAAAAGAATATCTTTCATTATTTTACCTGTAAAATTACGTTTATTGAGAGGCCGCAAATAACTCACGACTTTTTAATGGTTTATTACCAAGTAGTGGCTTTAATAAGTAGCGGCTTAATTGCTTTGCCATATATAACACATCTGCTTGGCTAAAGTCATGATTAGCTATGGCATTAAGTTGCAAACCGCTAAATCCAGAGCGCGGATCGTCTTGTACTAAAAAGCCAACTTCTGCAAAATAGCTATACGTTCGCTTTTCATCTATGGGTTCACCGCTGGCGTCAAAACTAAAATCGACGCCATAACCTAATAGTTCTAATAGTTGAAATTCGTAAGAACGCAGTACTGCTTGTAAATTAGCACCGCTATTAAGGTTTTTTAAGTGCGTATTATAAAGCTGAAAAACCTGATCAATCGGTTCATTAATTGGCACAATTCGATTAGTTAATTCATTTAAATAAAAGCCGCAATAAAGCTCATCACCTTTTAAAAAAAGTGGCGTTCCGTGCAGTTCAAATTTGTTGATGTATTTTAAATCGTACTTGCCGTTGTAATGTACCAACAAGGCTTGGAAAGGTTGTAATTGCGCTTTATGTTTAGTGGCCTGGCGGCCACTAATACGGGCTAGCATTCTAAGTTGGCCAACGCCTTCTACTAGCATATCAAGCATTACTTGGGAGTCACTATAAGGACGCCGATGTAATAAATACGCTCTGTAGAAGTCGCTATCCATAATTTAAACTGCTAGCAGATTATTAGTCTTCACCATAACCTAGGCTTCTTAATGCGCGCTCGTCATCAGCCCAACCCGATTTAACTTTAACCCAAAGCTCTAAAAACACTTTATTATCGAGCATTTCTTCAAGATCTTTACGTGCTTCGCGACCAATGGTTTTTAGCTTTTCGCCTTTATTACCAATCACCATACGCTTTTGTGTTTCGCGCTCAACGAGTATTAAACCATTGATATGCCAAATACCGTTTTCTTGCCATTTAAACTGCTCTATTTCAACAGTAACAGAATACGGTAGCTCCTCGCCCATAAAACGCATTAGCTTTTCACGAATGGTTTCTGCTGCCATAAAGCGCATTGAACGGTCGGTTACGTAGTCTTCTGGAAAATAAAATTCACTTGGCTGAAGGCGTTTAGTTACTTCAGCTTTGATCAAGTCGATATTTTTACCTTGCTCAGCCGACACTGGCATAATACCAATAAAGTCAAACTTGTCGCCTAACCACTTCATATGAGGCAGTACTAGGTCGCGATCTTTTACTAAATCTATTTTATTGATCACCAATAATACCGGCTTACCACTTTGCGATACTTTATTAAGTACCATGTCGTCATCGGCATTCCAGTGGGTGCCTTCAACTACAAATATAATAAGCTCTACATCACCAATTGAACTTGATGCTGCGCGGTTCATTAAGCGGTTAATAGCACGTTTTTCTTCAACGTGTAGGCCAGGTGTATCAACATAAACAGCTTGATGATTACCTTCGGTATGAATACCCATAATACGGTGGCGTGTGGTTTGTGGCTTACGTGAGGTAATACTAACCTTTTGCTCAATAATTTTATTAAGTAAAGTAGATTTACCTACGTTAGGTCGCCCTACTATTGCGATCATGCCGCAAAACGTATCTATATCGCCATCGTGTGGTTGTATTAAGGTATCAAGGTTCATTTTTAAGTATCTTCAATGCTTTTTCAGCAGCTTTTTGTTCGGCTTTACGACGCGAGCTACCAACAGAAATAATGCTATCCATGCCATCAACAATACATTCAACCGTGAATGTTTGATTGTGTGCCTGGCCTTTTGTATCAACAACTGTATAGCCCGGTAACGATAGTTTACGAGCTTGCAAATGCTCTTGCAGCAGGGTCTTAGGATCTTTTTGATTAAGCCCTGGTGAAATAGCATTTAAACGCTCTTCATACCAAGATAAAATTAATTCGCCACAGCGTTCAATATCCGAATCTAAAAACACAGCGCCAATAATCGCCTCTACGGCATCGGCAAGTGTTGACTCGCGACGAAAGCCGCCACTTTTTAGCTCGCCTGGACCTAAGCGTAAATAATCCCCTAAGCCAAACTCTAAGCCAAATTCAGCCAATGTTTGACCACGCACTAAGGTAGAGCGCATACGGCTTAAATCGCCTTCACGCGCTTTAGGAAATTTAGCATACAGCGCATTTGCAATCACAAAGCTTAAAATTGAATCGCCTAAAAACTCTAGTCGCTCGTTATGCTGACCTTTATGACTACGATGCGTCATTGCTTGCTCAAGCAAGCCTTGATCTGCAAAGATGTAGTCTATTGTTTTGTATAGTTCTGTTACATTTTTTTTCATTGCTATTGAATATTACCTAGGCGTTCAAAACGAACACCAGTTGGAACCCATCCTGGTAAAATGTCATCTGGGCCATTATCAAATTCAAAACTCATCCATATAAAGACAGCTTTACCCACCAAGTTTTCTTTTGGCACAAAACCCCAAAAGCGACTATCTTGGCTGTTATCGCGATTATCACCCATCATAAAATAATGATCAGCAGGAACAACCCATTCATCGGTAGGTGTACCTGGTTGCTGATAATAACGCCCTTTACGTTCAGGCGCCTGAGGGTTAATTAAAATATCATGGTTTAACGTAGTTAAGTTTTCATTTAAACGCGCTAATGCCATTGAGCCTTGCTTAAATTCGTCATCATTAATTAATTTAAAATCAATTTTATTAAATTCATTACAAAGCAGCTCACCCTGCTGGGTTTCACCAGCTTTACAATTTGGTTGAATATATAAACGCTTATCACGATAAACAATTTTATCGCCAGGCAAGCCTATTGTGCGTTTAATAAAATCGACCTTTTCGTCTAGCGGGTATTTAAAAACAATAATATCACCACGCTCAGGCTCACCTACATCAACTAATTGGCTGCGCCATACAGGGTCTTTAATCCCGTACGAATACTTTTGCACTAAAATAAAATCTCCTACTAATAAAGTAGGCATCATTGAACCTGAAGGTATTTGAAACGGTTCAAACATAAACGATCTAAATATAGTGATAGCAGCAATCATCGGAAAAATCGACTTTGCTGTTTCAGTAAGCATAGGCTCTGGTGCGATTAATGCGGCAGTTTCTTCATCTAATTTACCACCAGCAGAAGCCTCTGCCATAGCCAAATGCGCATTTCGTTTCGGCGCAAACATTAAGTGGTCTATTAACCATATTAGACCTGAGCCTAAGGTTAATAGCACCAATAAAACTGAAAAATAGCCAGCCATTTATAATCCTTTGTTTTTATTTACCAACTTTTAAAATAGCTAAAAACGCTTCTTGAGGCACTTCAACGTTACCTACTTGCTTCATGCGTTTTTTACCATCTTTTTGCTTTTTAAGTAGCTTTTTCTTACGACTCACGTCACCGCCGTAACACTTAGCAATTACGTTTTTACGCATCTGTTTTATCGTAGTACGGGCAATAACATGTCCGCCAATAGCTGCTTGAATCGCAATATCAAACATTTGACGTGGAATTAGCTCTTTTAGTGCATCGGCTAATTGGCGACCACGTGATTGCGCACTATCGCGGTGAGCAATGATCGCCAGCGCGTCGACGCGCTCTGAGTTGATTAAAATATCAACACGTACCATGTCTGATGTTTGGAAATGCTTAAAGTTGTAATCAAGCGACGCAAAGCCACGACTGGTTGATTTTAACTTATCAAAAAAGTCCATAACTACTTCTGCCATAGGCAGTTCGTAAGTTACCGCAACTTGCTTACCATGATATGACATTTTAGTTTGCATGCCACGCTTATCAACACACAAGGTAATAACACTGCCTAAGTATTCTTGCGGCACTAAAATATTGGCTTCTACAATCGGTTCACGAATTTCTAAAATATCGTTTACCGCAGGTAAATCAGATGGGTTATCAATTTGGAAAGTCCCGTCTTTTTTAGTCACTACTTCATAAATTACGGTTGGTGCTGTGGTAATTAAATCAATATCGTATTCACGTTCTAAACGCTCTTGAATAATTTCCATGTGTAGCATGCCTAAAAAGCCACAACGAAAACCAAAACCAAGTGCTGTTGAGTTCTCTGGTTCGAAAAATAACGACGCATCGTTTAAGCTTAATTTATTAAGCGCATCACGAAACGATTCATATTCATCAGAAGCAATTGGGAACATACCTGCATACACTTGTGGTTTTATTTTTTGAAAACCAGGTAAACGCAATGGTGCCGCATTTTTTTGATGAGTGATAGTATCGCCAACAGGTGCACCATGTATTTCTTTAATACCAGCAATTACAAAGCCTACTTCACCGGTTCTTAAAATACCTGTGTTAGTTTGCTTTGGTGTAAATACACCTACCTGATCGGCTGTGTGTACGTGATCGTTCGACATGATTTTAATTTTGTCGCCCGCGCGCAGTTCACCGTGCTTAATGCGCACTAATGATACAACACCTTGGTATGGGTCAAACCATGAGTCAATTATAAGTGCTTGAAGAGGAGCATCTTTATCGCCAACCGGTGGCGGTATATCTTTAACTATCATTTCAAGTACTTCGGCAATACCAACGCCAGTTTTAGCGCTACATTGCACAGCATCTAGGGCATCAATACCAATAATATCTTCAATTTCTTCAGCCACACGAAGCGGATCGGCTTGTGGTAAATCTATTTTATTAAGTACAGGAATAACTTCTAAGTTCATTTCAATGGCAGTGTAACAATTTGCCAGTGTTTGTGCTTCAACACCTTGACCAGCATCTACAACGAGTAACGCACCTTCACATGCTGCTAATGAGCGTGATACTTCATAAGTAAAATCAACATGCCCTGGGGTGTCGATAAAGTTAAGCTGGTAGATCTCGCCGTCATTGGCTTTATAATTCAAGGTTACACTTTGCGCTTTAATGGTAATACCACGTTCGCGCTCAATATCCATTGAATCCAAAACCTGTTTTTGCATTTCACGGTCGGTTAAACCACCACAAACTTGGATCAAACGATCTGAAAGGGTCGATTTACCATGGTCAATGTGGGCGATGATCGAAAAATTACGGATATGCTTCATAAAATGGATTCTAAACTCTATTTTAATGGACTAAGTAGATATACCTAAACAACTTGAAAATATTTGTTTTTATATTTTCAAGTTGTTGTGGCGTAAGCGGGCAATTTTACATTTAATTGGCATCAATCACCATCTATTTGAGTTAAAGGAAGGCTAATTGGATGAATTTTTATCACTTTGATATCATGCCTGAATGATTTAACCCACATTTTAGCCATTAAAAAGCCAATACCGCCACCCAAAGCAGCAGCTAAAATTTGCCATCCTTCGGAAACTAACAGTAATTCAGCGGCAACTAGCGCAAAGCCTAGGCTTAAAAATAGCGGCAACATATATACAGTAAAGGCGTGTTTAACAACGTGGCTGTCATCAAGCGATAAGGTGATTTTTTGTCCCACCACTACGGGCGTGTCAAATTTATAGGGAAAGGTTTTTTTAGCACTGCCAAATAACTTACTAAACACCTGCGATCCACAACGACCATTACAGCCTTCGCATGCTTGTTTTTGTTGTGCCTCTAAATGTGCAATGTGGCCACTAAGGGCCACAACTTTTAAGGTTTGTTCTATCATAACAACTCTTTATAAATCGTTTATAATGCGCGGGTCACCGACTCTGCAATTTTTTTGGCCGTTAAACTAGGAATATTACCCACCACCGAAACATCAAAATTACCGCCGTTGTGCACATAAACTGTGGTTGCCCCAGAGGTGAGTGAGCCACTTAAGCGCTTACCCGGCAAAGGTCTTTGTATAAATACCGACACTTCTACAAAGCCATCTGAAAATAAATAGTAGTCGGTTAATTCATTATTTAAATCTAATTTATGGCGGTCTGATTTTAATAATTCAAAGCCTGCTGGCAACCAGTCTATTTTCCACGTTTTTGCCGTATTACTGTCCAATGTTTCGAGTGAGTTATTTGGTAACGGGGTTGGAAAGTTGCGATTAAGTATTTCCAGCAACATACTAGCAGGCTGCTCTGTAACACTTATGTGGGTAAGTTGCAGTTGCTCTAAAGCTTCGCCTTGATGATTAACATAGGCCGCTTTTAGTAATAAAGAGGATTCCATATCAAGCCAAATCCAGTAGTTATATTTGTCTTCATCTTTAGATTCTATACGTACTAACTGAGCTGCTCGTCCTGATATACGCCCTTTTCCACCAAGTACAAAGTCATAATGGCCACTTAAACGCTCAACGTTTTTAAACAGTACTTCAGGAATTGGCCCTGCAATTGAATCAGTTGTAAGTGAATAAGGCTCTGATTGCGGCTCAAAATAAGTAACTTGGTTGTCAACGCGTACCATTTCTAGGCCCGCGCCATTGAGTAAACTTAAGTGTTCTATCTCAATGTCATCTTGTTTTGCATGTAACCAACGGTAGGGTTCCATGGTTTTACCTTTAACAACCACAAACGAGGCGTCAAAGTTACGGGTATGAACGGCATTAGCCATTTTAAGCAGTAAATCTTTGGCAGGATTGGTGTCGCTGGCAAAGGTATTAAAGCTGATTGCCAGCGACAGAATAAAAGTAATTACTTTCATTTAATTAGTTGTTTTCCTCTGGTTTTTTTGCATCCGTTTGCGCAGCCTCTAATGAATGTGCAACACGAGCTTGGCGTTGATGCTCTAAAACAAGTGCGCCAATACGTTGCTGCTGCAATTCACGCAAACCATTTTCTGCGTTTTTAAGCGCGGGCTCCGATGAATAACTCACTGGTGATGCAGTACCTGTAAAAGGTGTTGTTTGCAGCAATGGAATTTCGCTTTGTTGCGCGCCATCGCCCTGTGGCAACATATTTACGCCTACAATAGCAAACATAGCAACACTTGCTGCAATCGCAAGTTGTGCCACTGGCTTGCGCCAATTAAATGCCACAACTTTATTGTCGTTTATAGTATCACTTTGCGGCGCAGATTGCGCTTTAGACTGACTGAAATCTGCATATACTGGTTCGCTTTCGAGTGCTAACGCAACACGCTTGCTAATATCAATATGAATATCGCTGTGATCTTTTTGAGCTCGCATTGCATCACCAATTAACGCATAACGGCCAAAGGTAGCAACGTCTTGCTCTGCAATTTTTGCATCTGCTAGTTGTTGCTCGCCGTCAAGTAATGCAGATAACGATTCGTCATCTAACCTGTTAACGTGTGCTTTTATCATACTAAGACTCGCCTATTAATGGGTTTAATTTGTTATCAATTGCTTCACGGGCACGAAATATACGCGAACGTACCGTCCCGACTGGGCAATCCATTACCACAGCTATTTCTTCATAGCTCATCCCTTCAATTTCTCTGAGGGTGATTGCGGTTTTAAGATCTTCAGGCAAACTATCAATCGTATTAAAAATAACAGCGCGTACTTCTTCGCTCAGCAGTAAATTTTCAGGAGATGCGTTAGAACGCATTGAGTCCGCGCAGTCATAAAATTCGGCATCTTGTGCGTCTATATCACTTGCTGGCGGTTTACGCCCCTGAGCTACTAAATAATTTTTAGCACAATTTACTGCAATACGGTACAACCAAGTATAAAAGGCACTATCGCCCCTGAAGTTAGGAAGCGCACGATAAGCTTTTATAAACGCTTCTTGTGCTACATCTGCAATATCACCCTGATTTGACACATAACGTGAGATCAAACCGGCAATTTTGTTTTGATACTTCTTTACTAATAGGTTGAAGGCGTTTTTATCTCCTTGCTGAACCCTTTTTACTAGCGCTAAATCTTGATCCTGCTCGCTCATTCGAGCCGGTACTCCTGTGTCTAATTTTTGCTTATCATTCATAGTGTCGCCATTGTTCACAGATACTCTGACTCTTACATGAATAAAAAGTTCTGCTTTATATTGTTTTTTTATTAAATAGTCGTAAATAACCGTAGTTAGAGCCAAAATTACTACTTGGTATGATGGCAAATATGATACAACTACCACTATTGAAAACAAACATTGCTCTATATGGGCATTGTAACCGCAAAGTACCTCTGACATGAACCAAAATAAACATCACATTGCAGATGTCGCTATTATCGGTAGCGGCGCAGCGGGCTTATCACTTGCCTTATCTTTAGCTAACTATTGTAACGTTACCGTAATCAGTAAGGGAGCACTCACTGAAGGTTCCACACTCTATGCCCAAGGTGGTATAGCCGCGGTATTTGATAAGAAACATGACAGTATAGAGTCACATGTGCAAGACACGCTCGATGCGGGCGGTGGCTTATGCGACAAAGAAGCAGTGCACTATACCGCTAGTAATGCCCACGATTGTTTGCAATGGTTAATTAATCAAGGCGTACCGTTTGATATAGAGCTGGATAGCCATGGTAAAGAGCGTTTTCATTTAACGCGTGAAGGCGGCCACAGCCACCGACGCATTTTACACGCCGCCGACGCTACTGGTAAAGCCGTACAAACTACATTAATCAGCCAAGTTCAAGCCCACAAAAACATCACCCTGTTAGAGCATTACAACGCCATTGATTTAATTACAGATAAAAGCGGCAATAAAGCTAGCTCGCATATAAATGGCATGTATGTATGGAATAAAAACGCCAAAAAAGTAGAAACAATTGCGGCTAAATTTGTTGCTTTAGCTACAGGTGGTGCTAGTAAAGTGTATTTGTATACTTCAAACCCTGATGTTTCCAGTGGTGATGGTATTGCTATGGCATGGCGTGCGGGTTGTAGAGTGGCGAACATGGAATTTAACCAGTTTCATCCAACCAGTTTGTACCACCCTGAATTACAAAACTTTTTAATTACCGAAGCAATGCGTGGTGAAGGCGCTTATTTAAGACGCCCCGACGGCAGCCGATTTATGCACGAGTTTGATGAGCGTGAAGAGCTTGCTCCTCGCGATATTGTTGCTCGCGCTATCGACTTTGAAATGAAACGTTTGGGTGCCAATTGCGTATTTTTAGACATTAGTCACAAAGATAAAAATTTTATTATTGAGCACTTCCCCACTATATATGCAAAGTGTCTAAGTGTCGGGCTCGATATTACCAAAGATCCTATTCCTGTTGTACCTGCAGCGCATTATACCTGTGGTGGAGTAATGACTGACTTTAATGGTAAAACCGATTTAGATAACTTATATGCAGTAGGTGAAGTTGCTTATACCGGCTTACATGGTGCTAATCGTATGGCGAGTAACTCATTACTAGAGTGTATTGTGTTTGCCCATGCGGCTGCAAAAGACATTTTAAGCAAAATTGAACATGCACCAGAGCCCATTAACCTGCCGCACTGGGATGAAAGCCGCGTAGCTAATTCAGATGAAGAAATAGTGATTACTCACAACTGGCATGAACTAAGGTTGTTTATGTGGGACTACGTGGGTATTGTGCGCTCAACCAAACGCTTAGAGCGTGCACTACATAGAGTTGAGTTGTTACAGCAGGAAATACATGACTATTACGCTAACTTTAGAGTTAGTAATAACTTGTTAGAGCTGCGTAATTTGGTACAAGTTGCCGAACTAATTATTCGCAGTGCACTTGAGCGTAAAGAAAGCCGTGGCCTGCACTACACTATTGATTACCCAGAGCAAAACGCTAATCCAACACCTACTATTTTAACTCCACAGCGTTAATTGCATTAAGTGTAGCGCGTTTTAGGCGCGCATAGCTTTGTACATCAACACTATTGGCTGTAATAATCAGCCAATAGTTGTTATTAAAACCCTTAATATAAAGCCAAACACTATTGCCAATTAAGCGGCTTTTAGCACTTATTTCGCCTTGAATTAACCGTGTGTTATTTTCAAACCTAAACTGCTTTGGGGCTAAAATAATAACGCCTTCGAGTGGCTGTACAGCCTGCATTTTTAGCCATACAAGTATGGCCGCTACAAAGTTAACAACTATGCAAAAAATTATTGCCTCAAGTGAACTTAAAAATAAGCACAGCAATAATGTTAAAACACAAAAAAAGACCACAATAGGTTTATGGTCTGTTTTGTTTGCTGTAACTGTAAACCTATACACGAACTCGGTCTAAAATAAGTTGCACCATGCTGTTGAGCTGCTCATCTTTACATTCTTTATGGCCCATAAACCAAGCAAATAAGTCAGGATCTTCTTCGGTAAGTAAACGCTGAAAAATAGCTTGCTGTTCAACGCTAAGTGAATCAAAAGCATCCTCTACAAAGGGCATAAACAATACATCTAGCTCTAGCATGCCACGGCGACAAGCCCAACGGATACGTGCTTTACTATGAATTTCAGTCATTTTAAACCTCATATTTAATTGACCTGAGTTTAACAAATACCAATTAATTTAGCAGCTCTTAATCACTTATTAAAATAATAAAAACCCGTACAGAGTTAGCTGCTGTACCCAAGGTTGTATCTACGTTATTATGTTACCTCATTAAATAGTCAAAGAAGGTGTTTATGTCGATTGTTCATGCGTGTGCTTTATCTCATCAGCTTATTAGCTTCTCTGGCGCAGATAAATTATCTTATCTTCACGGACAAATCACTCAGGATATCAACAAGCTAACCAACAACAATTATCTTTGGGCCGGGCACTGTAGCGCCAAAGGTAAGTTATGGGGCGTGTTTAAATTATTTTCTCATCAAGATCATTACTATTTAATTGGCTCTAAGGCTGAAGTAGAGTGCTCTTTAGCCGAGTTAAAAAAATATGCGGTATTTGCTAAAGTAGACATTAACGTAGCACCACAGCGATTAATTGGCTTAATTAGCGACGACTTTACTGAGTTACTCACACAACTTAATATCGAATTTGCGGCGCAAGACACTGCATGCGATTTTAGCCATGGTAAAGCTCTTAAGCTTACCGGCAATCGACTTTTACTAATGGTAGATGAGCAATTTAACTTGCCTGATAACGTAGTAACGCTTGAAAACGATATGCTATGGCAACAAGCTGCTATTTTAGCCGGCGAGCCACAGCTTAATGAGCAAGCGATTGGTGAATACGTGCCGCAAATGGTTAACTTGCAAGCAATAGGTGGCATTAGCTTTAAAAAAGGCTGTTACGCAGGGCAAGAAACCGTAGCGCGAATGAAATACTTAGGTAAAAATAAGCGTGCTATGTATATCGTTTCAGGGCAAAGCGATGGGTTACTTACTGAGTTGGATCTAGAAAGACAACTAGGCGAAAACTGGCGCCGCGCTGGTAAACTTATCAGCCAGAGCTTTAATGAACAAAGTAAAACACTTACTGGCCTTGTAGTGTTGCCAAACGATACTGATGTTACTCAGGTACTTCGTGCAAAACACACTCCTTCGGTAGAGCTAAACATTCTTCCTCTACCCTACTCTCTTGAAGATGAATAAATAGGACTGACTATGATCGTTGCAGCAAACAAAGTGGTAAAAATGCATTATTCGGTATTAGATAATGACGGCAATACCATTGATAACTCGTTCGATGGCGAACCACTAATTTTTATTATTGGCACCGGCTATCTAATTTCAGGCCTAGAAAATGCTCTGCAAGGCAAACAAGCTGGCGACACGTTAAGCGTAAAAGTTGAACCTGATGAAGGTTACGGCGAACGTAGTGACAACTTAATGCAAGCTGTGCCTAAAGAAATGTTTGAAGGCATGGAAATTGAAGTGGGTATGCAGTTTCGTGCATCAACCGATGATGGCGATCAATCAGTCATGATCATCGACATTCAAGACGAAGAAGTTATTGTAGATGGTAATAACCCACTGGCTGGTATTACGCTTAACTTTAATGTAGAAATTTTAGAAGTACGCGATGCAACCGAAGAAGAACTAAGCCATGGTCATGTACATGGTGAAGGCGGTTGTGGTCACGACCACTAAAATGCCCTAAGCAAATAAAAAAGCGCCTAAGGCGCTTTTTTTGTTACTAAACTCAATTTAATTACATTTAAACCGCAGCAGGTTTAACATCATCGGTAGCTGCTTTAAGTGTTTCTGCAGGTGCTATTTTACCTTCAAGCGCTGTGAGTAAGCCTTGCTGATCATTAGTACCCACTCTGTATAAAGTGCCATCTTTAAGGGTAAGTTGAATAGCACTAAAACCAGACACTGTATATATCCAGCCATCGTGGGTAATACGAATACCAATCCCATGACGATACGAGTTTTGCACCGCTTTAGCTTCTGCAATATCTGCAAGTGCAATACTTTGCCCAGCAACACCAGGACCAAATGCCCAACTAATATGAGTGTCATTTACTTTTACGGTTAAGCCATGAAACAAAAAACCCACCAGCACTAAAATACCGGCAAACACCATAAGTGGGCCATCAGCCCCAATTAAATTCCAGGCGAGGGCTACAAAGCCACCAATCCAGGCTAATACAAAAAATATAAATAGCGCATACTGCTTATGCTGATACATAACACTCTCAAAATTAAATAACGATACGATTAAAAATAAAACAACTTAAAAGCTATAAACTAATGTTGCGCTGAGCTCTGAGTCAAACTTGAGCTTATTTTCTTCAGGTTTGGAATTATAACGATACATATAAGCAAACTTAAGTGATACCCCACCAATTACTTGGCTGATCAAGGCTGTTTCTGATTTTAATCGTGAATTAAGCCCCGACAAAGACTGCTCTATACTTACATCTTGGTTAAAGCGCGTTCGCTCAGAAACCAACCGCTCCCATTGCATAGCAAAGCGCACTAAATAACCTACTTTGTTTTTATCATCTTCGCTAACATCAGACTGCTCCTCAGCCACAGAGCGATACAAACCAGGTCCTATATCAATATCAACTTTATTTTTAACGCCTTGGTAAACGCGCGCACCATAACCTGTTGCTACAGTACTTTTAAACGCTAGACCGCTAAATTTATCTTCTTCGTAATCGCCATAAATAAAAAATGAGGAATTCTTAACGCCTACTTTGTAGTTACCTTGCGCTGATATAAACACCCGGTTAGCGGTCACATCAGACTTTCCGGTGTCATCGTTATGATCGCGTTTGTATAAAGAATCTATTTTAAATTGATTACGCCAGCTTTCAAAATCTTGATAAAGGTTACCTTTGAGTTTAAAACTGGTCGAATTAGTATTGCCTTTACTTAATATAAAACCAAATTCGGTGTCGCCGTAAAGCATTTCGCCTTTATGTAAATCATGAATTTCTTCATCCGAGAGTTGTCCGTATTCATGAAAATCTTCAAAAGGATCGACAGCCCAACTTGGGCGGCAAACCATTAAAAAAATTAAGAATAAAAACTTACGCAAAACACTCTCTCTTGTAGGTGATCATAAAACAACTTTAACTAAAACTGAGTTACTCAGTCTCTTTCCATAAAATGTGACAAAAAGGCGCGTCTTTATCACGGCTAATTAAAATTTTAGCGAATAATACATCGTCATTTTCAAATTCTAAGCCTACTAACACCTGCAAAAAATGATCAGCTTCAACTTCTAGAGCAACAAAATCCTGCCATTGCTCATCGGGCTCGCCCTCTTCAATAAAACCAAGTTCTTCTCTGTATTGATTAAAAGTTTCAACGTCTTGCTCATTCAGGTTGCTTGGTGCCAACTCTAAAAAAATATCGTACGCTTGATGAGTTGCTTCTTCTTCTGTGTATAAACGCGGGCCTGACATGAGTAGTTAACCTTTGAGCTTTTAAAGTATGATCATAATACCAAAAGTTATCGTTGTTTTGAGAAAAAAACGCTGAAAAAACTGACTTTCTTCAGTCTCTTAATTGTTATAAGTAAAATCAATCAATTGAGACCTGCCGCTGAGTAATAAATTCATTTTATTTTAGGGTCTGTTGACCTTTGCGGATTAAATTTGTTCAAACTAGGGGCGATTTAATCACGGCGCGAGGTTTGTAACCTAGTGGGCTAAGTAAAAACCGAGCAAAGCTTCCGCGTCCTGCTCACGCCCCTTACCTACATCCATGTAGGCAACA